>JAGCLY010000022.1 GCA_017646745.1 Clostridia bacterium | reverse complement strand
CGCCCAATGGCTGCAGCTCGCTCTCCTCGGTGCGCATAGTTGACTCCTCGGGCAGGGATGTAACCCAATATTATTCGCTTGTTGTTATTGAGGGTACCCTTACCGTTACTCCCAGACCTATTACCGTCACTACACAGAGCGATAGCTTTATGTACGATGATCAATACCACAGCTTTACTCAGATAAGTGTCGGCGGTAGCTATGGATTGGTGAAGGGACACACCGCTTCTGCCGGTTATGCTACCGAATTCCGCTTTGTAAGCGATAGCGGTGAAAACCACGTCGAGGTTTTGATCCGCAGCGGTAGCCGTGATGTTACTCACAATTACGAGATCGAGTTTAACTACGGTATAGTAGAGGTTATTCCCCGCGTTCTTAACGTTCAGACCAATTCCATCAGCGCTATGTATGACGATACCGGACACTATGATCACAGGATCTCGGTTACCGGCGCCAACAGACTTTGCACAGGTCATGTGATAGTCGTTGACACCGACTCCGCTATCTACGTTGATGCGGTTACCAATGGTAAAAACGAGGTTCTCTTCCACATTATGCACGGCGAGGAGGACAGGACCGAGAACTATGAGATCAGGGGCAATTACGGCAGCGTTAATATCTCCAAGCGTCCTATTACTGTTACCTCCGCAAGCTTTGAGGGCGTATACGACGGCCTTGATCACGGCGGCGGACTCAGTCTTGTTCCCGGTGAATACGGCCTTTGCTACGGCCATGCGCTGAATGTCATTAGTGCGCCCGAGTTTAAGAATGTAGTAACAGGCGGCATTAACCTTATCGAGTTTGGGGTGGTTAAGTTCGGTGTTGAGGATGTTACCAAGAATTACGACATCACCTTCAATCCCGGAACTATTACTATCACCCATAGATACGTATACGTAAACACCGGCTCTGATACCTGGTACTATGATGGCAAGGCCCATCATTGCCATGATTACGAAACGGTTGACTCGGAGTTTGTTCGCTTCCATGATGTAAGGATTCCCAGGTTCACCTCCATCACCGAGGTGGGCACCGAGTACAACGTGCTTGAGTTCGAGGTGTTCGATGAGGAGGGCATTAGCGTTACCTCGAATTACATAATTGCAATCGAGGAGTACGGAATTCTTCAGGTTCTCGAGAGCAATGTTGACATTCCCGACGAACCGCCGGTTCCGGATGATCCTCCTATTCTTCCTGCTCCCTTGCCCACACCCGCACCCGGAGATGTAGACGGCGGACCTCTTGAAGAAAACGGCAACCTTGGTCTTCCCTTAAAGCCCGATGTCGATTCCTTTGATCCCGAATTGGGAGATCCCGCAGTGGCATACTACATATTCTCTACCACTACAGGTCAGGTTTATCTGAAGCTGAAGAGCTTTGGCGACCTGAACGGCAATACGTGGGGCGAGGCTGATGATTATTATATGCTGTTTGATAATTTCTCTGCCGCGTACCTTACCTCCAAGGCGCTTGAGTCTGCCGGCAAGGGCGAGGGCTTTATGAGAATTACCTCGATGTTCAATCAGTATGTTCTTCCTTACTATGCATCTACTAAGGATGTTGATCCTCAGATCAGCGATGTACACCCTATCGGCGATGCAAGTCAGGAATATATGCTTTACTACTACAACTGGAGCTATACTCCCGGTGCATATACTCTGCCCGAGGAAGCGGCCGAGTATGAGAGGGAATACTCTAAGTTTGTTCACGATAACTATCTGACGATAAACAAGAGCACTCTTGAATATCTGCAGGGTGTTATCACCGCACAGGGCTTTGATATAAACGATCCTTACGTTATAAGCAAGGTTGCCGCCTATATTCAGAATGCGGCGAGCTACAACCTCAAATATGACAGGGCGCTTGACCAAAGCGAGGATATCGTTATCGCCTTCCTTGATCAGTATAAGGAGGGTATATGTCAGCACTATGCTACGGCGGCAACCATGCTCTACCGTGCGCTTGGCATACCCGCAAGATATACCATCGGTTATGTTGGCAGCACTATCGCCGGCGAGGTTAGCGAGATATACTCCAACCAGGGTCACGCATGGGTTGAGGTTTATATTAACGGCCTCGGCTGGGTAAACGTTGAGGTTACCGGCAGTGGCAGTGGCTTAGATATTCCCGGCGGAAATCATACCGAGACAAAGAAGGAGACCATCGTCGTTACACCTCTCTATCAGCACAAGATTTACGACGGCAAGCCCCTCGTGGCTGAGAATAAGATCAGCGAGCTTGATCCTGTCCTTGCAGAGCTTCTTGCCAATGACTATAGATACGAGGTTACCGTTGAAGGATACCAGTACGGCGTTGGTAAATCCAACAGCTATGTAACAAGCTTTACTCTCTACGATCCAAGCGGCAATGAGGTCAACGACCGATATAACATTGTTTTCGAGGACGGCTTGCTTGAGGTAGCTTACGGTATAATCAGTATTTACCTTTATGAAAAGACCTATGAGTATAACGGTCACAGCTTCTCCTACGGACTTGATGAATATGCCATCATAAGCATGCCTGCAAACGTTCGCTTTGAGATGCACAGCATAAATATTTCTCTTAAGAACGTTGGCTCGCTCAGCTCTAATGAGATAAACAAGGATATAAGAAAATATCTTACCTATTCTATCTATTCCGGCAACAGCAGCACCGACGTCTGGGAAAATTACATCGTAACCGTGGTTAACTTTATGGACGGTGGCGAGTATGTTCCTATTAAGGTTAATCCCAGAGAGATCGTTGTTGCTACCGGCAGCGAGAGCAAGTATTACGATTCCAAGCCGCTTACCAACGATACCTACTATGTTTCCAAGGGTCAGCTGGCAGATGGACACAGACTTAATATCGAAGTTATCGGCAGCATTACCGCTGTCGGCTCTGTGTCCAACACGGTTGATATAAGCTCTCTTGTTATCTACGATGCCGACGGCAATATTGTAACGAAGAATTATAATGTTGTCGGATATGAGCTCGGCACACTTGAGGTAATGAAGTAATAACAAAATGGCGCCCGGATAGGCACCGGGCGCCCAAGAAAAAAGACATTCGTCGCAGGGACAGCCCTGCATAAGAAAGGAAACTCCTATGAGGGATACAACTCTCTTGAATTCGGAAGCAGACGAGATGCCAAAGGATGAGCCGCATGCGGCAAATCCCGAAAACGTTGCTCCGATCAACAGCTTCGGCTCTATACCCCGCGGTAACGTCATCAAAAAGGATGATGCCAAGGTGGAGGAGCCGCCTAAAGAAAAAAACAAACATCTGATTTCGCTCTTTGTCGCTGTTCTGCTCATAATTTTTACTCTTTTGCCATTGGCAAATACCCGGGCGGAGATCAGCGGAAGATCTATGAGCGTAAGCTTCAATGCCCTTGATTGTCTGAAGATTGCGGGTTATTCTATGAGCGAAATGCCTACCAGCAGACTTCAGCTCACCCCTGAGTATCGCAACCTTAAGCGTGTGGGATATCCTGAGGCGCCAAGGATCACCAACAGCTCTCTTGCCAAGGATCTTGTTTTCTTGGAGCTTCGAGGCGGATATTCAACTCTCGATCTCTCCTCCATGGTTATGGCTATTACCATATTCGCCCTCTGGCTTGTGTGCGGTCTTATAATCTTCAATTCGCTGAAGTGTATTTTCTTTGCGAACAGGGATGACGAAAAGCACCTGGCGGCGGTAAGAGATGCGAGGATGAAGCTTAACACATATGCCCTTATGCTCCCACTCCTCTTGCCATTTATGGGATTTGTCCTGCTTCAGGGCGCATCCATCGGTATCGGCAAGCTCAGCTTCCTTGCGGTAAAGAGCGGTATCGGCATCGGATTTGTGCTTATAGCGGTTGCCGCTGTATTCCTGGCCTTTGTTTTCTATGGCAAGAGGCTTTTGGCTATCGCAGGTGATTTTAAGACCTATAGAAAGAAGCAGCCTAAGCAGCTTTTGGCATTCCTTATGTGCGTTCTTCTGCTTGTTTCGGTTATGCTTCCCGTTTTGAGCTGTGAGATTACCTCCAAATCCACTCGCAGAAGCGCTAAGGTCAGCTTTGATGCAACCGACGTGTTTGAAATGACCTACGATGACACCAGCTACTACAGATCATCATCCACGGGCGAGGGCAACTTGTCCCTTGGCAACGATTTAAACAATTTCCTCTCCTCCCGCCGTGTCGCCGGCCGTGACAAGACCCTGCTTTACGGAATTATTATGGGAGAGGGTAATCATTACGATACATTTACTCCTACGGTATTTTATCTTAGCAATCTTGTTACCCTCGCTCTGCTTGCCTTGATTTGTCATAGAGTTATCAGAATGCTGGTGGGCGATAAGAATGTTAAGGAAATAAAAAAATCCGCAATTTGGCTTGCAGTTATTGCCGCTGTTCAGATAATTCTGCTTATCGTATTTATTGTCAACGGCAACAGCTCTCTCGTATCGGGTACACATTCAGCAAGCTTTGGCATCGGCATCGGTCCCATTATCGGCTTCGCCTCTGTTGTGGCTCTTCTCCTGACCTTCCGCGAGAAGGTTGTTTCCGAGGTTAAGACCGTGGACAGATATTACGACAACCCCGACGTCTCTTACGCACCCTACGTTGTAGAGTACCAGAAGAAAAAGAAATAAATCTCGAAATCGCCCTGTTGATACAGGGCGATTTTTTCTATCACTAACGGCTTGCTTGTGTTGCTAAAATGTCAAAAACAAATATATCCAAAACGAGCAAAAAGCCCCGAATCGGCTTTTTATCGTCGTTTCTTCTTGCCTGAGTTAGGACTGTAAATGAATTAATATGCAAAATGTTGGTTTAATTATGCAAACACTATGTTTATGTGTCGGAAAAATTATTTTGCGATGTTTTGACAAAATTATACAATTATGTTGACAAAATACTTAAAATAGTGTATAATTTGTATATTGTATGAATTTTTTGCGATGTCTTTGTGAACTAATTATATATTTTCGTTCATAATTTATGCATATTGCTGAATGCTGGTTGTTTTTACCCACATCCGTCGGCTTTAATTATTGGTGACTAAGTAAATTTTGGAGGCAGATATGAGCAGTAGTATGAATATCATAACCGGTGAAGTACAGCGCTTTCAGTCGTCTGTAAAGCAGCTTAGGTCGGATATCAAGGATGCCGGTGTAAATTGGCATGACGAAAAGTTTCAGAAGCTGTCTAAGATGGTTACTCAGATTGCCAACAACTCAAAGAACGTTGTTGTCGCTGCGGACAGGTTTACCTCCGATGTTAAGAAGTTTGAGTCGGTTGCCTCGCAGAACTAAGGGGGTAGGGTAGATGGCTTTTATTGATGTTAATATAAACTCCTTTAAAAGGGTCAGAAGTTCCCTGCAGTCCTTTAAGAACAATATCGCCGGATTTTCCGGCAGACTCAGCAAGGGAACCAACGATGTGGTTTTTTCCTGTGAGAATAAGGTTAAGGCGCAGGAGGATAAGGTTAAGCAACTGAAGGAAAAGCAAAAGAAGGTTGAGACCGAGCTTGCCAAGATTGAAAAGGAACTTAAGGATGAGGAGGCACAGCTGATGTCTGCGCAGCACGAGGTCGATCGGCTTGAGGCGCAGAAGGATGCGATTGACGGTCAGATTTCCTCTCTTCGGTCACAGCGCAGTGCAATGCAGAGTCAGAGCAGCAGTGACGATGAGGATTCCTCGCCGCCCGACACCTCGGGCATCGACAGTCAGATTTCCTCTTTGGAGTCACAGAGCTCCTCGCTTAGCCGACAAATTTCGGTTAAGAAGATGGAGATCTCATCGCATAAGACAAAAATCGACAGCTTAAAGTCGAGGAAAAGTGATACAGAAACAGAGCTTGCACAGGTAAAGGCCGAGGTTCAGAGAAACGAGAGCAAGTATGAGCAGATGAAGAGCCTTATGCGCTCTATAAGCCAGGAGGCCAACGACCTGAAAACACAGGCTCGCAGTTTGGAAAGTGATTCATCCGATATTGCATCACACAGCAAATCCTCTGTGGATCAGTGTATTCAATATCTAAATGAATATTTAAATTCTTGATGATAGGAGGATGCAAAAATGGCTAGTGTAGACGTTACCCGGGACGCGGTCAAAAAGGCGATGTCATCCTGCAAAGCTGCTGCGGAAGAACTAAGAAGCGCGTCGCAGAATTTAAGCAGCAATTACGCCAATGCAGGTTCCGGATGGAAGGATTCTAAGTATAAAGAGCTTGGAGAAATCGTTAACGAATGTAACAATGCAATTAAGGATCCCGTAAAGCAACTTGGCGAATGCTATAAAACTCTGCAAGAGTTGGATGGAATTCTTCAAGAATACGAAGAAGCATAAGGAGGTATTACCGTGTCACAAATTAAGGCTTCGCCCGAATCGGTTCGTAAGTTAGCTGCCGATTTAAGAAAAACTATCAAAAATCTGCAGGATATAAGTGCTCAGGTTAGGAGCTCTGGTAATGTCAGCGGATGGAGTGATAGCCAGGGCCAGGAATTCAAATCGGTTGTAAACCGCATTTCCGGACTTACTCAATCCCCTATTAACACCTTAGAGTCGGCTATTCCAAGATTAAACAGAATTGCTGATGCGCTGGAAAAATACAACGGCGTAAAATTTTAAATTTGATTATTATTTTAAATTAATAAAGGAGAATTAGAACCATGGATAACAATATCCCAACATTCACACCCCCGGTTCCCACGTTCACACCCCCATCAAACTCCGGCGGTAATGGCAATTCCTGTCATTTCCACCATAACGAGCGCGCTGTTACAGTATGCGCAAAGTGCGGTAAGCCCCTTTGCCAGGATTGTGCAGAGACATATCAGGTAGCCATTGGCGAGTATGCAGGCGCAGCTCTTTGCTACGACTGCTGCCAGGAGCTTGTTGCAGAGAACGTACAAACCCTTAAGAAGCAGAGATACAGCATTACCATTAACTTCATCGCTACTATCATCGGTGTAATTATTGGTTTTGTCATTGGCGGTCCCATCGGCGGCGCTATCGGCGGTTGCTTCTGGACATTCATTAAGTGCTTCTTCGCACGTTTCTTCGCCGGCATCAAGGGCGGAGGATTCAACCTCATTTCCATCATCGTTTCCTTCTTCGTAAGCTTCATCATCGAGGCTGTATGCTCTATTGTAAGAACTATCAAGAAGATCGCAAGCAGCATTAAGCACTTGATTCAGACCTCTGGCTTCATTAAGTCCGACACTGAGGCTCTTCAGAACATGAAGGACTATATGGAATACACCCTTATTCGTAGCCAGAACGTTGGCGTTGACCTTGCAACCCTTATGAATGAGGATAGCACACTTCAGAACAACGCATTTGCTCAGAACGTTCTTCGTAACGGTGAGGAGCAGGCGGAGGCTTCTATCCGTAACTGCGTTACCAGTATTAACGAGAACGGCGAGATCATCAGAAACTTCGCAGCTTAATCTTTACAAAACATGCTCATTGCGGGGCATAATGCTCTGCAATGAGCGCTAAATACTATTAATATCAAAAGGAGATCATTACTATGGAAAATAATGATGCAATCGTAGCAAGACGCAGAGCACTTGCAGAAGCACTTAGAAACGGTCAGGACGTTGTTGTTGCCCCCTCCGGTGAGGTTGAGTTCAAGCACGAGGCACAGGCAGAGGGCCAGACCGCCATTCAGGTTCCCAGCGGAAAGCTTGCATAAGGAGAATCGACATGGCAGGATATTATTGGTATCAGAATGATCCTCAGCTCTATCAGGCTGAGGTTATGGCAATGCAAAAATTCTTCCCCCAGTTCAAGATTGCGCAGCTTCAGGATGGCTCCGGCAGACTCTATTGGCGCGGTAAGGTACAGCCCGTTCCCGGTGGAACTGTTTGGGACGTTATGCTGATTTACAGAAATGATCATCCTAAGGCGCAGGGATACGGCGGATCGGTTCAGATTCTTCCCGTCAGCCCCAGACTTAAGGATATTGCTAAGCAGACAATGCCTCTTCTTGAGCAGACTTACGGCAGCTATGATGCTTGCGTTAAGAGGGGCTTTGGCTTGGGCTTGCCCCACATTTACAGAGAGGGATTCGGTAGAGAGGATGAGTACTTCATTTGTACCGCCGATCCTAAATACTTTAAGGCCGGTCAGACATCAACCTCCGCTGCTACCGCACTTAGCTGGGCATGTAAGTGGATGTTGCTGTGCGAGATGTGGATAAATGGAGAAATAAGCGACGATGTTGCTTTGGAAGGTAACTATTAATACCAGATATTCAAGTTCTCGTTAAAAACCAGCTTTTTGACGGGAGCTTGATTTTTTTAGGAGAAAAAATATGAAAGTTGTTTTTTCGAACAGAGCCTACACCGCTCTGCTTTCTGAAACCTATGAGAAGATTACCACCGAAACCGGCGGTGTTTTCTTAGGTTATTACGAAGACGAAACGTGGTATATAGTTGAGGCAATTGATCCCGGCCCTACATCAATATTTGAGGTGGCATACTTCGAGTATGATCAAAAATACGTGACCCATCTTATCAACAAAATTGCAAGAATGTATAAAAAGAACCTGTCGCTCATAGGCCTTTGGCACAGACATCCGGGCTCCTTTGACATTTTCTCCAATACCGATGATGGCACTAACTATTCTTATGCTCAGCTGGCCCCCCAGGGCGCAATATCCGCTCTTGTAAATATTGATCCTCAGTTCAGACTGACAGTTTATCACGTGCCCAAAAACCTGAAATACAAGAAGATACCCTACGAGGTGGGAGATCAGCATTTCCCCAAGGGCGTTTTGGATCTTCTTACATCCGAAGAGCTGCACAACAAGATTAACAGAAATGAAAATGCAG
Organism: Clostridia bacterium; assembly: GCA_017646745.1. Classification (GTDB taxonomy): domain Bacteria; phylum Bacillota; class Clostridia; order Oscillospirales; family CAG-272; genus UBA1740. Next base: position 33,486 of record JAGCLY010000022.1, on the reverse strand, counting down.
ATTACATTCGCTCGCTGCAGGTTCGTATAGCACCTAAGATGAAGCTTAGCGAAATGATGAGCTCTATTTGCTCGAAGCTTGAGGAATTCGACGTTACCGAGCATATGGAGGAGATTAAGGCTGAAACTGTAAATGATGAATTTCTCGATAGGATCTCGGGAGAGGTGTTCGAGGATTTAGAGTATCTTACCGAGCAAGCCGACATTGCTGTTAAGGTAAAGATGACTGCCCGATATCTTTGTCTGTTTGACGATTCTGGCGAAACCGAGATCAGAGTATTCTTCTCTCACATTGGTAGCATAGATAAGTTCATATTCATTTATGAAAACAAATCCTATGAATACTCCTCAGGTATGTTTGCGCGTATTATTGAGGAGGGCATAAGCTCCGAGGTAGAGGAGGACACCTCATTTTGGGGCAATCTTAAAAAGATCTTCAAAATAAAAAGGAGATAACCATGCTTAAAAACTTTTTCGGTGAAGAAATTCCCAAGACGGTCTTTATCTCGCAGGAGCAGTTAGAGGATAAGACAGAAAGAAATATTTACGGACGATATTTTAAGGACACCGCTATCTTCAACGTTTTTCCTTATGGAAAAGAGAAGGACGGTAAGCTTTTAGGCAAGTTCGTTAAGGACCCATCGCAGAAGGACAAGATGCAGCTTTGCGGCGTTATTACCGATGACGGTATTGAGTTTTATAGCTATGGCAAAAAGGCCGAGTGTGAGACCTATAACCTGTATCAGAACATCTTCTCCAGAAACAAGGGTATTCTTGAAACCGGCGTTATGTCTCAGAAGAGAGTTGTTATTCTCGGATGTGGCTCAGTCGGTAGCCTTGTTGGTATGGAGCTTGCGCGCTCAGGCGTAGGCCATTTCTGCCTTATAGATGGCGACGTTGTGGAGTATCACAACATCTGCAGACATCAGTGCGGTATCGAGGACGTTGGCGATCTTAAGGTTAATGCCCTTGAGAGAAAGATCAAGAACATCAACCCCAATGCAGATGTAGTTAAGTTCAAGGGCATCGTTCAGAACGTTCCCGAAGAGCTGTTTACCGACTTCTGCCGTCCAGGCGATACCATTTTCGTTGGCTGTGCTGATAACAGAGGCGCAGACGTATATTCCAATAGAATCGCATCCTTCTTCGGCGCTGCCTTCCTGTCCATCGGATTCTGGGAGAGAGCCTATGCGGGTGAGATATTCTATCACATTCCAGGTAAGAATATGCCCTGTTATGCTTGTGCTCTTGGCGATGGCGGCGATATGTCCGGTAGAGTTGAGGCAAACCATCACATCTATTCTAACCAGGAAAATATTGAAGAGGTTAAGTTCGAGCCGGGTATCTCGGTTGACATTAACTTTATCACGTGTATCGGTATTAAGCTGATTATCGACATTCTCAACGACGGTGAGAACGGTTATACTCCCAGATTGCTCAACGATCTGCGCCAGTATACTCTTGTGTGCAACACCTCGAATCCCGAGATTGCGGGTGAGATGGTTGACATCTTCAGCTATCCCTTACAGGTAACCCGATCGCTTAAGGTAGGCTTTAGCTCCAAGTGTGACGGTAAGTGCAAAAATGAAAGATAGTAAAAATCTTGAAGAATATCTATTGCTCAGGGATCTTAGCCTTAACCGCCTGGACAATGCTATAACACAGGAAAAGCCCTATCTGCGACAAAGACAGTACGAGCCCCTGATCCATTCGCTTAGCGATATGGAAAAGCAGCATAGCAAGGCCAGCAGGCAGATTTCCGAGGCAATAGATACTCTTCGGGAAATCGAAAGCGTTTTGGAGGAGTTGAAAATATGAATAAATCTATTAACTACAAGCTTATGATAGGAATTGTTGCAAATCTGCACTCGTTTATTGATGAGGCTGAAAGCGCTATCAGTATGACCTTTGCCAATTTCAACTCTTCCCAAAATGCGGTTATTGCTACCCGCGCGCAGAATCTGCAGCAGCTTACTGCCAGATATAATGCCAGCCATGCGGGAATTAAGTCGCAGTCGCAGAAGATTATCAGCGATGCCCAGGGCATCTATGATGATATGCTTGACCTAGAGGAGGAGCTTGCCGCTAGCGATAAGTATTTCGTAAAAACAAAAATCAAAAAAGAGCAGGAGCTGCTTGAAAGGCGCTCCGAGAGATATGATGAGGATCAGGACTACTTTGCAATATTGAACGATATTAAGGGTAGGTTCCAGGGGCTTGTGCGCAAATATTCCCGCAGAAGCCATCGCGGCCTGATTGACGGTATCAATTATCTGGTTTCCTCTCAGAGAAAAGCGGATTATGAAGAATTAATCGTGTTGAAGAACACCGTTCTTAAGTTAATCAAGGAGATTAACGAAACTATTCCTGCGCTTACAAACGACTCTCTTGCGGAATATGACAAGGAGTTCATACAGGGCAAGGAAAATATTGAAAGACAGTTCAGCGCAAATATGGCCTTCGTTGAGCAGGATTTCAACAACAATATAGACATCGTTGCCGACCAGATCTGTCAGCGCTTTGACAGTATTCTGCCCGACTCGCTTATTGACGAGCTAAAAATGGCAATGGATAATTACGATGAAAATTACGGAAAGCTGGATCCTCAGAGGACCCAGTTTGGTAACTATATAATTTTGGGATATCTCACCTATCCCTATAGGGATTTCATTCAGTCTAGTGTGCTTATACAGCTGCTTGAGAGCAAGTGTGAAAAGATCATTTACGACGGCGTTATACGCCTGCCTGTTATGTGTGCTCTTGATGCCGAATTCAACTGGATGATTGAAAACAACGACATAACCACCACCGATGTGGCAAAGCTGACTCACTCTCTTATGTTCGGTTTCCTCTCCTCTGCGCCCATCTCCAAGGTGCAGTTCTGTGTATGCGACGCCGAGAACAGGGGTAACAGCATTATACCATTCCTGGAGCTGAAGAAGAAGGTGCCGGATATGTTCTTCGGAAAGGCGCTTACCACCCAGGAGGAAATCCACGAAAGACTGTATCAGTTAAGCAACTACATAGACGACTTTATTCAGAACAAGCTTGGCAATAAGTATGCTAATATCTTTGAGTACAATGAGGGCAATCCCAACGATCTCGCCCCCATTACAGTGCTGGTATTGTACGACTTCCCCAAGGGATTTGACGAGAGAAATCTCGCCGAGCTTAAGAACGTTATCCGCAACGGTAACAGATGCGGTATATTCTCAATCATCTGTCATAACAAGAAGGCAGAACAGTCGGGATACAGAGATTTTGGCGACGGCGTTGCCGCCGTTTCCGAGCTTTGCACTTCTATCAGATACGATATGGGTGCATTCTGGCTTAACGGATTGGAGCTCAGTCTCAAGGCTATTCCCTCCAGCCAGGAGATTAATAGCTTTGCCGATAAATATATGCTTATTATGGAAGGAAGGAAGAACAAGGGACTTATCTTCCCGCCTGCTGTTAAGAAGCTCTTTGCGGCTAAGGATGAGGATAAGCTTAATAGGGTTGTTGACGATCTATCGGTTCTTCAGAGAAGATATGCCGCAGAATACGGCAACGCCCGTGATATTGAGAACTCCTTCCCCCAGTCTATTATGCTGGGCAGCATTGAGTATCCCGCCGAGATATTCACCCCCCAGATCGTGTCGGCTTGTGTTCAGAAGGGCCTTGTTAAGAAGGACAGCGGCAACCGCATCCTTGAGCTGCCCCTTACATGCGAGTTCAGTGACAAGTTTAACGTGTTTATTAACACCTCGGAGGAAACCGAGGATAAGATGCTTGAACTTACACACTCTATGCTCATGAGCTTTTTCTCGTCGCTTCCTTACGGCAAGCTGAACGTGTCGGTATTCGACTGTGAAAAGCGAGGCAACAGCATTGTGCCTTATCTTGAATTCAAGAAGAAGATGCCCGATATGTTTGACGGTCAGATATATACCGGCTCGGATGCTATTCAGGAGAAGCTTAACAAGCTTAATAAATATATAGACGACTTTATCCAGGAGAAGTTGGGTAATAACTATTCCAACATCGTTGAGTACAACCTCCACTCTACCAGCAAGCAGGAGGCAGTACAGCTACTGCTTATTTATGATTTCCCCAAGGGATTTGATAACAGGTCCTACGAGGCGCTGATGAACATTGTCAAGAACGGCAGCAAGTGTGGTGTATATACCATTATTTGCTACAACCCCGAAATAACTCTCTCCCGTTATGACAATCATAATGAATACATTGAGCAGATTCAGAAGATGAGCACCTGCTTCAGTTATAATGAGTCCTCTTACGTTCTCTCGCCCTATAATCTTAAGATGATTGCTAACAAGATGCTGTCCGGCGCACAGACCGATGAGTTCGTTGCCGAATATTCTGAGCATCTTGAGCAGCTTAAGAACAAGGGACTTGCATTCCAGGATATTCTTGCGCCTCAGCTCTTCTCCTGCAACGCAGCGAAATCTCTTTCCATTCCTATGGGTGTGGGATCGGGAGATAGCATTATCAAGCTAACTATGGGTGAGAGATCCTCCCACCATGGTCTTATTGCCGGTGCTACCGGTTCTGGTAAATCCACACTGTTACATACTATCATTATGAGTTCTATGCTCAACTACTCGCCCGAGCAGTTGAATCTCTATCTCATGGACTTCAAGAGCGGTACCGAGTTCAAGATCTATGAGTCGGTTAAGCTGCCTCATATCAAGCTGCTTGCTCTTGATGCAATGCAGGAGTTCGGTGAGAGTATACTAGAGGACCTTGTTGCCGAAATGGGTCGTCGAGGCGATCTCTTTAAGGAGGCAGGGCAGTCCAGTCTTAAGGGCTATTCCGAGGCCACGGGCAAGACTATACCCAGAATCCTGGTTATCATGGACGAGTTCCAGATTCTCTTCAACGACTCCAGCAACAGAAAGATCGCATTGAACTGTGCCGAGCTTACCAAGAGAATTGTAACCGAGGGTCGTGCATTCGGTATCCACCTTCTTATGGCGACACAGTCCACCAAGGTTATTCGCAATCTGACTCTCGACCAGGGTACTATTGAGCAGATGCGTATCAGAATCGGCCTTAAGTGTGGCGAGGATGATGCTAGATATCTCTTTGGCGACCGCAACGATTCGGGCGCTCTTGACCTGATGAAGGGCCCTATCGGTACTGCTGTTGTAAATGAGGAGTATATCGAGGCATCCAACGTTGGTTTCAGAGCCGCATATTGCGATGATGTAACCCAGAGAAAATATCTGGAGCAGATCTCGTCCACATATGCTCATCTGGATGACAAGCCCCAGATCTTTGAGGGCAACAGAACCACCACTATGGCCGAGTATGACAGATGTGCAGCTCTTGCGCCTTATTCCGGCGGCCTGACCAGAATTCATTTTGGTGAGAAGATCAAGGTTGCTCCTCCATTCGTCCTTGACGTGGATCGCAGAAGAAAGCATAATATGCTTATTTGCGGAACAAATGAGAAGATGGCCGAGAATCTTATGAACATCTATATGCTTTCGGCAATAATGAACGAATCCGCTATGCTTTATTGCTTAGACGGTGATACCATTGTTGGTGATTGCGGCTCGGTTGACAGCTATGATGCCTTCCGCAGCTATTCCGACCGCTTCAAGTATTCTATGAGCCGTGCGGATATCATCAGAATGATTCACGAGATATACGATCAATATAAGGAAAACAAGGTTTCCGGCGCAAACAGCAAGAGCGTATTTGTATTTATCAAGAACCTTCAGTGGCTCGATCTTGTTCAGAAGATGCTGAAGGATGAGAATATAGACGAGAGTGAGTTCCTCGGTGATCCCGAGCCTGATTCTGCTGCGGATGATTCGGATCCCTTTGGTTGGGTGGATAACACCTCTTATGGATCGTCCTCTAACGAGTCTGTTTCTTATCAGCTCAGAAAGATGATAGATGACGGTTCATCCTGTGGTGTGTATTTCATCATCAGTTGCACCGAGTATCCTGTGGTTAAGGAAACAATGTACTATTCGGATAACATTCTCTCCAAGATTCCCGAGCGTATTATTTTTGCTCTTAACAACAGCGATGCCGATAATCTTATCGACGGCGTTTCTGTTGCTCAGCTTAAGGACAATACCGTTTGCTTCACCGATGGAGTAAAAAATACATTCCAGTTCAAGCCGTTTGTTATCAGATCCAGTGATGAAATCAAGGCGATTTTGAATAATAAGTAAACTAAAGTAGTCAACCGCGGCTAAAAACCGCGGTTGGCATCGATGAAAGATGATTTATGGGAAGAATAATTGATATAACAATTTATTGTGCTCGAGGTAACAATAGATACAAGGCTCATTTCGAAGAAAAGCAGCCGTTAAAGTGGTACGGTATTCGTACAGAGGTCCTGCCTCCGCTGTCCTTTTTCGAAAAGATGTCACTTAGAACTCGGGCAAAGTCGAATAAGAACGAGTCCTATCTGCCTAAATTCAATGCGAGCTCGTCGGTAAATAAATCGGGTGCCAGAGCGAATGTTCAAGGAACATTTTACATTGGCGATCACCGTTGCCCTCATTGTGGCAACACGAGCTATGTAAAATGTCACGCATGCTCCGAGTGGACCTGTAGTCCCAAGGGGGCTAACCAATTTACCTGTGCTGTTTGTGGCAATTCGGGGAAAATTAGCGGCACTATCGATTCTGCGTCGGGTAATCTGGGCTCGGGTAATAATAACAAAACTAATAACAAAAAATTCTTTTAAAATGTCCGCAAATCACAGGGCACAAGGAGCTATCGGCAGATGCGGGGTTCTTTGTGCCTTGTCGTATAATCGGACTTTCGTTCGGAGAGGAGGAATACTGTGAGCAGCGAAGTATCTGTAGAGCTTGGTGCAATAGCAACCGCTATAAAGAAATGCCAGACGGTGCAATACGGCTTGAAGCACGAGGCAACCCAGATGGTTGAAAAATGCAATAGCCTCGGCAGCGATTGGAATGATGAAAAGTATAAGGAACTTTGCCGTATAGTGCAGGATTGCTCGGCAGCGCTTAAGGCTCCTATATCCGAGCTGCAAAGGTGTGAGGTTTATCTTAATAAGCTGCATCAGGCCATTATGGAGTACGAGAGCATCAGCCTTTCCTCCGGTGGTAACGGTACTAGCACTCTGTCCTCAGGCTCGCAGCAGTATTCGGGTGTAGGCCGCAGCGGCAATATCAGCGACCGACGCTACAATCGTATGAGTCAGGCTGCAGCCCGCAATATTGACACTGACCACGCTAACTCGCTACGCAGATACTGTGGCGAGGGATACAGAGATATGAACGGTACTTTGCGTGGCAATATGACGAGAGAATTATATCCCGATTATGCTGCCACCGTTCAGGGCGATATCGACAATCTGACCGATACGCTGAATCAGCATCAGCTGGGAAGAAATATGACACTTTACCGAGGGGTAAACAATCCTAACTTTATGATCGGTGATAATTGGCAGAATATGACTGTCGAGGAGCTTAACGAGGCAAATGTTGGACGTGTTTTCCACGACGAGGGATTTTGCTCCACCAGCGTCTCGCCGAACGGCGCAGGGAACTTTTCTCAGAGCTGGACGGGTGCTACTATGATAATTCAGGCGCCTGCCGATGCTAACGGAATGTGCGTTGGCTCATTTAACAATCACCGTGACGAACGAGAGATTTTGCTTCAACGAGGCTCTAATTTCAGAATTGACGGTATTACCCGTGATAATTTTGGTAACTGCACCATAAGAGCTACTTTAATAGGAAGAGGTTAAACGATGGATAATAGATATATATGGGAAGAAAAGGATATTAAATTTGTAGATGGCGAGGCAAATCAGAGCGTAAGCTACTCTGACTTTGCTGCCGAAGGCTGTCCCTTCGTTGAGTGCGCATGTAATTCCTTCTGCAATGGGAAGTGTAACCCGGGGCGTGAAGAAAAAGCATACGATCTTGCCTGTAAAATATACGACGGGATTGCCGATGAAATATCCGCTGAAGATGATACTAAGCGTCAGCTTGAGCTATTGAAAAAACAGATGAACCAAAATATAGATTCCACCCTCGATGAAGGAATAATCATGTGTATAAAGGTTCAGCTTGTAAACGAGCTTAAGGCTCAGACTGCTAAGAAGATAGATAAAGACTTGTGTCTTGGATTTATAAGAAACTAAAGGATCGCACTAATGTTTTGATTAATTAAAGCGAAGGGAGCGCGGATATGTCCGAGGTATCGGTAGATTTAAAGGCCATAGGCGAGGCAAAGAAGTCCTGCCTGAGTGCCGAGAGAGAAATGAAAAATGCTGTTGATCTTCTGACAAGGTCTGCCTCTGAGGTGATGTCGGGCTGGAAGGATCAGAAGGCGAAGGAGTTTGAGGGCATTGTTAACCAGTGCGTTGCCTCGCTGAAAAAGCCCGCCGACGAGCTGAAGAGATGCGATGCCTTTTTATCCAAGCTCAGCGAGGCACTGCAGGAGTATGAGAGTATTCATTTCTCGGGCTCCGGCGGCAATACCAATACGCAGAGCTCCACCCCTTCGGTTTCAAACGGCGATGGCGGCCCCACTATTATAAACAGCCATCTGGCAGGGCAGAATCACCCCGAATCCGGTGTGCCCTACGTACATAGAAGCTTTAGTATAAACGGACAGCAGATCAGCGGCGGATTTCCTGTTTTTGACAGTAAGTTTGATGCCACTCTGCCCGACAATATGTTGACCGCATCCGACGATGCGCAATTTAAGGAATGCACGGCACAGCTTGCGGCGGCAATCGAATCTAATCCTTCGCTGGCGCAGAGCTTTACTCCCAGGCAGCTTGCGCAGATAAGAGATGGCGCACCAAGAATTTCGGGCCTCACATGGCACCACCGTGAGTATCCCCCGGGCAGCATGCAGCTTGTAAATTCCGAGGCACACGCTATAAGCAGACATACCGGTGGCCGATCACTCTGGGGCGGCGGAAGAGATTGCAGATAAGGAGATCAATATGAATAATTGGAAATATTTTATAGAGGTTTCATCAAAGGATGTTTTTGATGAAATAGAGGAAAAATATAATGTTAAGCTCCCCGAGGAACTGAGGGCATTCTTTGTAGCGCACAATGCCGCAACCCCCGACAAGCATTGCTTTAAGGCTGACGGCAGGGAGCATGTTTTTGGCGCAACCTTATCGGTTAATAGGGGTGAGGATGACACCGACACCATATATACTGCCTTTGCTGTTATGCAGAACGGTTCGCTCGTTCCCTTTGGCATTGACCCCTTTGGCAACTATATCTGCCTCTGCGGTGATAAGGTTGTGTTCTGGGATCATGAAAGCGGTGGCACAGCAGCAACCGGACTTGATCTTAGTACATTTGTTGATTCTCTTTATTGATTTAACAACGCAAAAAAAGCCTTTAGGAGGAATTGAATGGTATCAGCAGAGCAAAAATCGATTGAATTTATCGATAAGGCGGTTAAGCAATATATCAAGGATACCAAGCTGTCCTTAGAGCTGCTGCAGCTGACAAAAAACGAAAGCTTTGAGCAAATTGACGACGCCTTGTTTGAGATAAACAAATACTCTGGCGGATATCTTAAAGAGGATCTGGCGAAGATCAAAAGGCTGAAAAAGCTGGTTGAAAAATATAAGAAAATAATGATGGACGTCTACGTTACCTTAAAAAGGGACGTAGAGCTGCACGATGGCAAAATATCAAGAAGCCTGGATAGATATTCGGCATTTCTATATCAATTTGATCCCCAGAGATTTGCCCAGCCGATAAGCCTTGTACCTCCGGAGGAGGAAAATATTGCCGGTGGCGACAGCTTTGTTGAGGGCTCGCTGCAAAGAGTGTTTGACACAGATTGTTATGTCTTTGGCACAGAGGGTGATATTGATGAAAGATTCACCGGTCACCAGGGAAATAACAATTTTGGTATGCAGCAGAACTGTGGTATAGCCTGCGTTGCCCAACTGTTGATTTTGGCGGGCAGACAGATAACAGAGAACGATGTTGTCAGGGTTGCCGTCGGTCAGGGGTTGTGTAGCATCGATGACCCTAATATGCGGGAAAACGGCGCTACGTCCTCTATGCACAGGGCTGATCTGCTCAGAAAATTTGATATTAAGAACGATATAAAGCTCGTCAAACCCAGGGATATCGCTGTTTATATTGAGCGCGGTCATGGCGTAATTGCATCGGTGGATGCAGGCCTGCTCTGGGATCAGCCCTCACATATTGGGTCAGGTCATGCGGTGTTGCTTTACGGTAGCATCCATCGGGCCTCCGACGGCGAGCTTATGGGCTATGTAATTTGTGATACAGGCACCGGTGATATGTGCCGATTTGTATCTATTACCGCTTTTGATAGAATGTATAACTACAACAACGGCCTAAATATCACCGCAGAACCAATCAGATAATAAAAAGCGGTAAACCGCTCGCTTTCCGATTCGTTGAAATTAATAATTGTAGCATTTCATTTTGTATGCTATTAATTAATATGCTACTTTAAAGAAAACGAAAAAAGAGGATTTTTTTGGATTACTCAGCGTTGCCGTGACCATCGTATTTAAGAGACCGTTAATGCATATGAGCCTGACGAGCCTACCGCTCCCCCTACAGCTTACACAGATGCTGCTTAGAACAACTTTGCCGAGCAGCATTCCACAAATTTGGTAACATTTAACAATATTATTAAAGTCAAAGATCGCCGGGATTTCCCCGGCGATCTTCTTATCTGTGTGAGGTGGGGAGGTTGACTTTTCCTAAGGTTTGTGGTAGAATTATGTTGTTTTTTGAAAAGGCAAGGAGGTGGCAGGGATGTTTACATATGAGGTAAATTCTGACGGAACTATAGCAAGAGATGTTGCTCCCGTTCCGTCTTCAAGTAATAATCTTATTGAGAATAACGAGCCCACCCGGGTTTATCTTGGGGATGGCAACAGCGCTGCCACACGTGCGTACTTCGATCCGCTGATTTTCTTTTCAATTTTGATTCCTATTGTGACATTTATTATCGGTCAGGTTATTCAGTACGTTGGATATGTTAACGACGGCGAGGTGTTTGTCGCTAATCTGATTTTCAAGCAGCCTGAGCTCTGGCATCTCTTAGTTGCCACCGGTATCGGTATAATCGGCGTTGTGTTTACGATTCTTAGCGCCATTATGTTTTTGGGAGACGATCTTGTCGGATGGTTTTGGGTGTATATTATTTTAACCGGTCTGCTTTTCGCTGTCGTTCCGGCGCTGGCGGTTAGTATATGCGCTGTTTCTTCTCTTATTATTTTTCTTAGCTACCGCTTCGGCGTAGAGGAATCTATTTCCTGGAAAATACCTCTTGCACTGATTGGATTGGCGATATTCTTCGTTTTATCGGCTAATTCGGTTAAGATGACCGGTGGCGCCGAGTTGATAAAGGTTTCTTCCTTCTCTGAGATCTTCCAGTACACCGATTCTGAGATCGTGGCAATTGATATATCCCGTCTTGACGAGGATGATGATCTTGGCTACATTGAAACCGGCAGCAATTGCCGTGAGCTTGTTTTGGTCGGTGGAATAATGAAAAGTTATTACGATCTTAAGATCGTTACATCTGCAACTAAGGTCACACTGAAAAATGTCAAGATATACGACGGATATCTGCGTATTAAATCCGAGCGCTGCACCCTTACGGTTTCGGGGATTAACAGCATTGAGGGCATTAACGGTAGCAGTGGCATTGGCGGACTGCATGAAAATAGCGATCAGAAGGACGGGAAGCACGGCACACCTCCTCTTTCGGCACAGGAGCTGATATTCACTGGATGGGGCAGACTTTCTTTAACCGCAGGAAACGGCGGTAGGGGCGGTTATGGCGCAAGCGGTGGTAGTGGCGGTATTTTTAGCAACGGCTATGACGGCTCCGATGGCGGTGACGGCGGTGACTCATCAGTGGTAATTGATTGTATCAGGATGAGTTCGGATAGATTTAATGGCAAGCTTGTGCTCACGCTTGGAGTTCCCGGCAGCGGCGGAGCAGGCGGCAGTGGCGGAAAGGGCGGCATCTTCGGCCACTCGGGCGATTCGGGAGATCAAGGTAGCCACGGCGTGCAAAACACCTATACCAACGGCGAAAATCTTATAGACGACAAACACATAAAGTACAACGATTTAGAAAACTGACAAAATAAAAGATCACCGCGATCGGTTACTGTAAGATGAGGTGATAATATGAAAAGAGAATATCTACCGGGCTTTTCTCCCGAGGAGATAGAAGAAAGAGCAGAATGCAATCCGACAGAGATGGTTAAATTGATTTCAAAGTATTCTGACAAAATCAAGGAATACGAGCTGGAAATCAGCGTAAGAATAAATCGCTTGCAAGAATTGTGTAAGGATTGGAAGTCGGAATATTATCAAGAGTATCTCGATATAATTTATGAGCTGTGTCACGGTTTTCGTAAACTCGGTAGTTTGGGTGAGTTTTCTATATTTTTGCGCGATATACATAGCTTTTAATGAAATATAATTATTGTGAAGAACCCACTCCAGAAGAGATAGGCTTCTTATTACAAAGTAGCTCATGAAGTCAGATTAACAAATCAAGCAGATAGTAGTGGGGTAAAACGAAAGGCAATCACAATGACTTACGTAATTTCCGACATTCACGGTCATCTTGATCTTTTCAAGAGACTTATGGCAAAAATCGCCCTTTCTCCAAATGACCAGCTTTACGTCTGCGGTGATATTATTGAGAAGGGTGATGACTCGGTTAAGCTTTTAAGGCTGATTTCCTCGATGCCAAACGTTCATTGTATTCGTGGAAATCACGAGGAGGCCTTCTTGAATTATTACTATTCCCAGATGCAGGAAAGCGACGACTGTGATGCCGTTCTTAACAGGCTCGGGAGGTATATACAGGGTGACGGTCACCTTTTAACCTGGGAGCTGGTTGATTATATCGAGGGCCTGCCGTACTACATAGAAACAGATGATTTCATCTGCGCTCACGCAGGTGTTCCGCTTGATAATAGCGGTGAGATTCCACCGCTTGAGACCGTTCCCGTCCAAGAGCTGCTGTATAACAGGAAATTTAAAAATCCTGACGTTCTGCCGAAAAACGGTAAATGCGTATTCTTTGGGCATACCGCAACCTCGGCTATATGCGGCGAGGATAAAATCATCGCCTATAAAAAGAACAGCAACTCGGATAGCCTGCGCAGCTATTATAAAATACACCTTGATACCTGCACCTTCACCAGTGGCACCCTAGGCTGCTTCTGTGTGGATTCGTGTAAGGCATACTATGTTTCCCGTGCGACTAAGGATAACTAGCCGTCGCACATGCAAAATAAACAAAAAACAGTCCTTTTCTCTCGAAAAGGACTGTTTTTTTAAAAGAAGCACTTCTTTTGGTCCGAGTGACACGATTTGAACGTGCGACCTCCAGTACCCGAAACTGGCGCGCTACCAACTGCGCTACACCCGGATATTCAGTTAATTGATGCTCGTAGGTACCTTGGTGTCTGATTGAGCTTTTTTGTTTGTAAAAACTACACCTCGAAATAAATTAGCCTTAATATTATATCAAAGTAAGCCCGCTTTGTCAAGTGGTTTTTGATGAAAAGCGGGAGGAGTGCCAGAAAGATGGTGACTTTATCTTTTTTCTCAAAAGCTATTGCATAACCTCGTAAGTTTTGGTACAATTATTTATATATGACAAAGGAGGGTGAAAATATGCGTATTCACGGACTGCAAAGGCTGACGCTGCTTGATTATCCGGGCAAGCTTGCTTGCACGGTGTTTCTTGGCGGATGCAATTTCCGCTGTCCCTTCTGTCACAACGGCTCGCTGGTACAGCAGGCGGGGGAGGGCATTATGGGCTCGGACGAGCTTCTTGCCTTTCTCGAATCACGGCGTGGACGGCTGCAGGGCGTTTGTATAAGCGGCGGAGAGCCTACCATACATCCCGACCTTCCGGAGCTTATCGGTCGCATAAAGGAGCTTGGATACTCGGTAAAGCTGGATACTAACGGCACCAATCCCGAGAAGCTTTATTCTCTTATAGCCGACGGACTTGTGGACTACGTGGCGATGGATATTAAGAATTGTCCCGATAAATATGGGATCACGGCAGGGCTGAGTGAGGATAGCCATATGCTTTCTGCCGTAAAGGACAGCGCCGATTTGCTGATGCAGGGCAGAGTGGACTTTGAGTTCCGTACCACGCTGGTAAAGGAGCTCCACACCGCAGAGGATCTTTTGGCAATCGGAGAGTGGCTTCGTGGTGATGAAAGGTATTTTCTGCAGACCTACCGTGATGAGGGTGATCTGCTGGTGGGCGGATTTACCGCCTTTAGCCGTGAGGAAACCGAGGAGCTGTTAAAAATATTGAAGGAAAACCTGCCAAATGCCGAGATCAGGGGTTGAAAATGACACGTTTTCTACCAAAATGTACACTTTGCACAAACAAGGAAAAAAATACCATGTAATTTATCAAAGAAAAAAGCCGCAAAAGCCCTTGAAAAATGGGAGTTTTTTGCGGTATTTCTTTTTTTGTAAATAATTGTTTACCCTCTATATATTGTGACGAAAATGCGCTCTTGACACAATATTTTGTGTTTTCACATTGACTTTTTGCGCTAAATATAGTATAATGGAAGAGCTATATCTACTCTTCGGGGCGGGCAAAAAATCTGCCTCAAAATAAGGGTAAAAAGTACAGGAAAAAGGAGAAAAAACTATGTTTACAGTGTTAAAACGAGACGGTAAGATCGTCGAATTTGATATAAGCAAGATTTCGGGAGCAATTTCGCTGGCATTTGATGCTCAGGAGAGAAATTACACTCCCCAGATAATAGATTTCCTCGCCCTTAAGGTTACGGCAGATTTTGAGCCCAAGATCAAGGACGGCCACATCGCCGTCGAGGATATTCAGGACAGCGTTGAGTCGGTGCTCAGCCAGGCGGGATATGATGACGTGGCTAAGGCATATATCCTCTACCGTCGCCAGCGTGCCAGACTTCGTGAGATGCGCTCCACTGTTCTCGACTACAAGGCTACCGTTGATAACTACGTTAAGATCAATGACTGGCGAGTTAAGGAGAACTCTACCGTTACCTACTCGGTGGGCGGTCTTATCCTTAATAATTCGGGCGCTATCACCGCTAACTATTGGCTCTCCGAGATCTATGACGACGAGATTGCCAACGCACACAGAAATGCAGATATTCACCTTCATGACCTCTCTATGCTCACCGGCTATTGCGCCGGCTGGTCGCTGAAGCAGCTTATTAAGGAGGGCCTTGGCGGTGTAACAGGTAAGATCACCTCTGCCCCCGCAAAGCATCTCTCCAGCCTCTGCAACCAGATGGTTAACTTCCTCGGTATTATGCAGAACGAGTGGGCAGGCGCACAGGCCTTCTCATCCTTTGATACATACCTCGCCCCCTTTGTAAAGGCGGACAACCTTACCTACGAGCAGACCAAGAAGTGCGTGGAGTCCTTTATCTACGGTGTGAATATTCCCTCCAGATGGGGAACACAGGCGCCCTTCTCCAACATTACTCTCGACTGGACTGTGCCGGAGGATCTGAAGAACCTGCCTGCTATTGTTGGCGGCAAGGAGATGGATTTTACCTACGGCGACTGTAAGAAAGAGATGGATATGGTTAACAAGGCCTTTATCGAGACCATGCTTGAGGGCGACGTAAACGGCCGTGGCTTCCAGTATCCCATTCCCACCTATTCTATCACCCGTGACTTTGACTGGTCGGAAACCGAGAATAACAAGCTCCTCTTTGAGATGACCGCAAAGTACGGCACACCCTATTTCTCTAACTATATCAACTCCGATATGGAGCCCAGCGACGTGCGCTCTATGTGCTGCCGTCTGCGCCTTGACCTCCGTGAACTGCGTAAAAAGTCGGGCGGCTTCTTCGGCTCGGGTGAGTCCACCGGCTCTATCGGTGTTGTTACTATCAATATGCCCAGAATTGCATATCTTGCAGAGGACGAAAGCGATTTCTACAAGCGTCTTGACCATATGATGGACATTTCTGCTAGATCCCTGAAGATCAAGCGTGATATTATTACCAAGCTTATGGGCGAGGGACTTTATCCTTATACCAAGCGCTATCTCGGCAGCTTCTCCAACCACTTCTCCACCATCGGTCTTGTTGGTATGAATGAGGCAGGCCTTAATGCAAAGTGGCTGCGCAAGGATATGACACATATCCAGACTCGTGAGTTTACCAAGAACGTGCTTAACCACATGCGTGAGCGCCTTTCCGACTACCAGGAGAAGTACGGCGACCTCTATAACCTTGAGGCTACTCCCGCCGAGTCTACCTCCTACCGTCTGGCAAAGCACGACAGAAAGTTCTATCCCGACATTATCACCGCCTCTGACAAGAATGGCGGTACACCCTATTATACCAACTCCAGCCACCTTCCCGTAGGCTATACCGACGATATCTTTGAGGCGCTGGATATGCAGGACGAGCTCCACACCCTCTATACCTCGGGTACCGTGTTCCACGCATACCTGGGCGAGAAGCTTCCCTCCTGGAAGTCTGCGGCTACCCTCGTCCGCACTATTGCTGAAAACTATAAGCTGCCTTATTATTCCATTTCTCCCACCTACAGCGTATGTAAGAGCCACGGCTATATCGCAGGCGAGCACTTCAGCTGTCCCGAGTGTGGAGAGACCACCGAGGTTTACAGCCGTATTACAGGCTACTACCGCCCCGTGCAGAACTGGAACGACGGCAAGAGCCAGGAGTATAAGGACAGAGTTGTGTATTCAAAGCTCGACGGAAAGCGCCCCCTTTACATCGGCGGTGCGCCTGAGGAGAATGCAGAATTCAAAATGCAAAATGCAGAATGCGACGTGAATAGTGTAGACGAGGCACCCGAGCAGCTTATCCTCTTTACCACCAAGACCTGTCCCAAGTGCCGTATGGCAAAGATGTTCCTTGATCAGGCGGGCCTTAGCTACGAAACCCTTCTGGCCGAGGAGAATACCGATATTGCTAACGCTTACGGCATAAAGGAAGCGCCCACACTCATCGTTATCAAGGGCGACGGTGCAGAGAAGATCGCAAATCCCTCCAACATTAAGGGCTACGTTGACAGCCTGAGAGTGAATGCGTAAAATAAATTCGGAATTCGGAATTCGAAATGAGATCATAACAAAAAAACAGCCTCTCTTGAAAAAGGGAGGCTGAAAACACCTTGGAAAAATTAATTTCAAATTTGTTTTCCTGAAAGGAAAAGCAATGTACGATATTATCATAATCGGTGCGGGGCCTGCAGGGCTTACCGCCGCGATATACGCAAGACGAGCCGAAAAGCAGGTGCTCGTTATAGAAAAGGATACCTTCGGCGGGCAGATCACCCACTCGCCAAGGGTAGAGAATTATCCCGGATTTTCTTCGGTCAGCGGCAACGAGCTTGCCGACAGGCTGATCGAGCAGACCATAGAGCAGGGCGCAATGATCGAGCTGGACGAGGTTACCGGCATTGAGGGCACCCCCGGTGACTACACTGTAAAGGGTGTGGCAAAGGACTATAAGGCACGTGCTGTTATCATCGCCTCGGGCTCTCACCACCGCCGCCTCGGCCTTGATGGCGAGGAAAGACTTACCGGCGAGGGAATCTCCTACTGTGCGGTGTGTGACGGTGCCTTTTACCGTGGACAGACAGTTGCCGTTATCGGTGGCGGAAACTCTGCGCTCCAGGATGCCGTAATGCTCTCCGACGGCTGTGAGAAGGTCTACGTTGTCCAGAATCTGCCCTATCTGACCGGTGAGGAAAGATTGCAGAAGATCCTTGCCGACCGACCCCAGGTTGAGATAATCTGCTCCTCTGTGGTAGAGCGTCTGGTGGGCAATGAGAGCCTTCGTGCCATCGAAATTCTTAACACCGAAAGCGGTGAACGTCGCTCACTGAGCATTGATGGAATGTTCGTGGCTATCGGACAGTGTCCCGAGAACGAGCCCTTTGCATCTGTAACTGAGCTGAATGGCGCAGGATACATCACCGCTGACGAGAGCTGTGTTCCCGTGGGCTCTCCCGACGGAATCTTTGCTGCGGGCGATTGCCGTACCAAGTCGGTGCGCCAGGTTACCACTGCCACCGCCGACGGCGCTGTTGCCGCCCTTGCTGCAATAAGATTTATCGACTCCCTGAGTCAATAAAATGCAGAATTAAATCGCAAAAGAGCCATAATGCAAACCAAACGTTGCATTATGGCTCTTTTTATAAAAGGTGTATGGGGTGATATAATCTTTTGAGCTTTGGTAATTAACTATTTTGTAACCCTCTTATCCTTGCCCTCGAAGGGGAGGATCTTAGTGCCCGAGCCGATGATGCGGGAGTAGATACGATCCTCGTATTTTCTCGCCAGCTCGTCGGGGGAGAGGTTAGTGGAGATTACGGTTGCGAGCCCCTTGTTCTGTCTGGTGTTAAGCAGATTGTAAATGGTAGCAAGGGTAAACTGGTTAGAGAACTCGGTGCCCAGATCGTCGATAATCAGCAGGGGACAGTCGAGATACTTCTCGGATTTGCTCTCCTCTCTGCCATATCCGCTTCTGAAGCGATCGCTCTCAAAGTCGGAGATTATGTTCTGTGTAGAATCATAGATTACGTTATAGCCCTGATGAATAAGCTCACGGGCGATGGCGGTGGAAATGTGTGTTTTGCCTGTTCCGGTGGGACCGATGAGCAACAGATTTCCCTTTTTGGTAGCAAAATCACGAACATAGCCCTTTGCCATAGCCAGGATCATCTTCATCTTCTCGGCAACCTTAGGGTCGTAGGAGTAGTGAGAGAGGTCGAAGTTGTCAAAGGACTGCACCTCGATAAGTCTGCCCATAGCAGAGGCGGCAATGCGCTCTCTGATCATTATTTCCTTAAGGCAGTTGCAGTATCTTGTGCCCACAACGCCGGTGTCAGAGCATTCCTTGCAGCTATACTTAACCTCGGTGTAATCCTCAGGGTAGCCGAGGCTGACCAGCAGCTCTCTGCGTCTTGCCTGCAGCGCCTTGTTGCGCTCTCTTACGGGGGCGATATCTCCGCCCTCAACGGCAGTCTTGAAGATAAGCATACCCGTTTTGGTAAGCTCATCGTCAATGCGTCTGATCTCCTCGCTCTCGCTTCTGGCTATTTCATTTCTTCCGTCGGCCTCGAGAAGGGCGTTTTTTCTTCTCTCCTCGATCTCTGCCTTCGCCTTTTGATAAATCATATAGTCGGACATTTAGTTTTCCTCCTCGCCCTCGCCAAAGCTTCTTGCAACGGCGTTGTTAAAGGCCTCGTTAATATCAAAATTGCCGTATCTGGGTGTCTGTGGCGTGCTCTTTTCATAGCGAGTTTTGCCTGCGGTCGCCTTTTCGGCGGTGCGTTTTGCCTTGTCGGCCTCCACTCTCTCACGGCAGTCGTTTACGGTCTTACAGCCTGCCTCGTGCCATGCGGTAAGCACGCTGTCCATATATCTGAGATCGCCTCGGCCACTCCTGGTGTTCAGCACCGCAAGGTCGTATGCCTCGCTTACGATACCAACCGAATAGCCGAACTCCTCAGCCCATTTTTTGAAGTATTTTTTCTCGCTGGCCGACAGATTTCTGCCGTAGATGCCCAGCACTCTGCGGAACTCCCACTCTGCGCCGGAGCTCTCCTCCAGCTCCTTTATGTAAGCGTCAAGCGCCTCGGGTGTGTCACAGCCCTTGCCCGACAGACGGATAGCCTCGTTGCACAGCTTCCTTACAGTAAGGTCGCCCTTTGCCGACAGATGGGCGGCAAGAATAACGATATACTCCGGGCTCAGCGAATACTGGGTGTTCAGGGCGGTAAGGAGCTTTACGTCGGGATTAGAGAGGCATGCCGCATTCATAAGCATGGCGCACTCGTCTATCATAGAGGCAAGGCTCTCGTCACGGATGCTGTCTGCCACCTGAAGGGCAGGCACCTCGTCGATCTCACCACGGGTAAGTCTGTCCTCAAACTCCTGGGTTATTACGGGTCTGCCGTCGTCCACGGAAATAACTCCAGACTCCTCCCAGAATGCTAGCGCCGCCTTGCACCTTGCGGGGGAGATAAGAGCCGCCTTGCTAAGCTCATCTGCGTCCTCAATCTGTCCGCCAAGCTCAATCAGGGCCAGCAGGGCTCTCAGCTCCTCCTTGGATGCCTCGGCGAATGCCGTGCTGCCGATGACCCTTATTTTGTCAATGCGATAGTTAAGCATCGCTGCCTCCCTCTGCCTCGTCCTTGGTCTTTATCTCATAGCACAGGCGCATAAGCGAGTCGCCCATGTGTACGTTCTCAACCACCACGTTTTCGCACTCTATCTCAAGCTCGGTGGAGGCAAAGTTCCATATACCCTTAACGCCTGCGTGTGCCATAGTCATAGCCACCTTGTATGCTGCATCCTTTGGTACGGTGAGAACGCCGATGGCAACCTTCTCTCTCTGACAGAAGTCGTACAGCTCGTCTATATGATAAACCTTTATGCCGTAAATCTCGGTGCCAACGATTGACTCGTCCACGTCAAAGAGTGCGAGACGGGTAACACCGCGTCTGCCAAACATTCGTGTTGCCGCAAGGGCACGGCCAAGGTTACCTGCGCCGGCAATAACTGCGGTGTAGCCCTGGGTAACGCCGAGCAGCTCGCTGATCTTGCCGTGGAGATACTTGATATTGTAGCCGTATCCCTGCTGACCAAAGCCGCCAAAGCAGTTAAGGTCCTGTCTGATCTGGGATGCGGTAACGTTCATAAGCTTGGACAGCTCGGCCGAGGATATACGCATTCTGCCGTCTGCCAGCAGGTCGCCGAGATATCTGTGGTATCTGGGCAGTCTCTTGATAACTGCATCGGATACGGTAGGCTTTGCGTTATCTCTGTTTTTTAGTTCAAATGTTCCTTTTACCTTGTCAATGCTCTCCATGTGCATCAAGTCCTTTCTGCTTCTATCTTGTCAAGGGCGCTGGCGTTCAGCGTGGAGTCTGCCAGGTTGCCCTTCTTGTATTCATAGTATGCCTGCGCTCCGATCATGGCGGCGTTGTCACCGCATAGGTCAAGCGAGGGAATGTATAGATTTACGCCGTGCTCCTCTGCGACCGCACGCAGTCTGTTGCGTAGATGGGAGTTTGCGGCTACACCGCCTGCAATGCACAGGTCGTGGCCGGGATACTTATCCAGCGCCAGGCTCAGCTTCTTCGCCACCGCCTCAACAGCCTCGTAGGTGTATCTTGCGGCAAAGAGGGGCCTGTCGATTTCCTTGCCCAGCTGCTCGTAGCGGTGAAGCAGGTTGATCGCCGCTGTTTTAAGACCGGAGAAGGAGAAGTCGAGGCTTCCGTCATTAAGCGCAGGAGAGGGCAGGTAGGTTTCCTTGTCCTTGTATGCCGCGCTCTTCTTGTATTTTTCATAGAAATTCTCGCTGTCTCCGGTAGCCTTTATAAATCCCTCCTTGGAGAGCGCATCAAAGCCACGTCCGGCAGGGTAGGGAATGCCGATCATACGGCCTATCTTGTCAAAGGACTCGCCGATTGCATCGTCACGGGTGGTGCCGATAACGTAGAGCTCGGTGTGGCTCACAACGTGATATATTGCGGTGTGTCCGCCCGATGCCGCCAGAGCAATAAAGGGTGGCTTTGCCACGTTGCCCTTGCCGCCGAGATAGCAGGATGCTATGTGACCCTTAATGTGGTCGACTGCCACCAGGGGGATGTTGTTTGCCGCCGCCAGCGCCTTGGCAAAGTTCACCGCCACCAGCAGTGCTCCGATAAGGCCGGGGTTTGCCGTAACCGCAATAACGTCTATGTCGCTAAGGGTCATGCCTGCCTCGTCGAGCGCCTCGTATGTAATCCTGGATATAGCCTCGGTGTGGGCTCTGCTTGCGATCTCGGGCACAACTCCGCCGTACAGTCGATGGGTGTCCACCTGGGAAGCGATTATATTCGATTTTACCTTAAAGCCTCTGTTCGCCACCACAACGGCGGCACTTGTCTCATCGCAGGAGCTTTCAAAAGCAAGTATGTTCATAATTTCTCCACTTTTTGTAATCTATAGTTAGCAAATTTTGCCGTATGTCATAATTACAGCATTGTCTGTAGGATTTTGGTAGTAGTTCTTCCTTATGCCTATTTCGTTGAAACCATAGGCCTTATACAGCGCCCTTGCGGCCACGTTTTGTTCTCTCACCTCGAGGAATACCGTTTCCACACCGTCGCCCGCCTCGGTTTTCAGCGCATAGCTTAGCAGGCGGTAGCCGATGCCACGCTGACGCTTGTCCGGGCGAACGGCAATGCGATATATCTCACCCTCGGGCGGAATTTTTTTGCCGATAATGTAGCCGATAGGCTCGCCACCGTCAAGGGCGGTAAAGCACATTCCCATCTCTGAGCAGATGTAGGAAAAAATGTCCTTTTCTCCCCAGGGATCGTTAAATATTTCCTTTTCCATCTCGGCTATTGCCGTTGCATCGCACGGATGCGCCCTGCGAATTTCCATACCTTATTCCTTATTTTGCATTCTGCATTCTGCATTTATCAAATCTCTTCTGCTATTTTCTTAATAAAGGCTTTCAGCTCGCCCCCTGTTTCGGGATGCTCAAGGCCCTTTACAATGTTCGCCTTAAGGAAGCCGATTTTGGAGCCCAGATCATATCTGTCACCCTCAAATTCAAGAGCGTAAATGCCGCTCTCGCGGGCGATCTGCTTGATTGCGTCGGTAAGCTGATATTCGCCGCCTGCACCCGGGTCAAGTTCGTCTATAATGTCAAATATGTCGGGTGTAAGCAGTACTCTGCCGAGAATAGACAGGTTAGAGAACTCCTCGCCCGCCTTCGGCTTTTCAATCATATCGGTGCAGTATGTAACCCTGTCCTCGCCCTCAATGGGCTCTACCTTCAGCGAGCTGTATTTGCTCAGCTCCTCGGGGCTGACAGGCTTTACCGCCACTACGGGACGGCCGTACTTCTCGTACACGTCCATCATCTGACCGCACACGGGTCTGTCGGAGAAGATCACGTCGTCACCGTACATTACGATAAAGGGGTCGTCGCCGATAAAGCTCCTTGCCCTGCCAACTGCGTGACCCAGGCCCAGCGTTTCCTTCTGCCTTAAGAAGTAGACGTTGGCTGTATTCGCTATCTCACGCAGGCGGTCTATTTCGTCATATTTTGCTTTTGCCGCAAGCGCCGCCTCATATTCGGGCGAGAGGTCAAAGAAGTTCTCCATAATCTCCTTGCCTCGGTTGGTGATTATAAGTATGTCGGTTATGCCACAGGCCGCCGCCTCCTCTACCAGATGGCAGATGGCGGGTATATCAACGATAGGCAGCATCTCCTTGCATACAGCCGCCGATATGGGCAGCATCCTTGTGCCAAGACCTGCCGCGGGAATAATCGCTTTGGTGATCCGTTTCATTATAACTTCCTCCGTGTGGATGAGTAATTCGGAATGCAAAATGCATGATGCAAAATGCAAAATTAATTTTCGTTGTCTTCTTTCTTCTGAGCATTGATCTCCTCAAGGAATTTCGCGATCTTTGCGCCGTGCTCGATAGAGCCGTCCTTGATGAATCTCAGCTCGGGGGTGATGCGCAGATTAAGAGTCACAGCCAGGTGATGACGAAGCATACCGGTGCACTTTTTCAGTCCCTCAAGGGCCTCTTTAGAATCTCCCATGCAGGAGAAATAGATAGTCGCATTTCGCAGGTCGGGCGCAACCTCGGCTCTGGTGATGCTTACAAAATTATCCACCACCTTGGGCTCACGCACCTCTCTGATTGCTACCGCCAGCTCCTGTGCAACGGCATCGTTTATTCTTCCACGTCTGTAGTTTGCCATTTTTATATCTCCTATTCAGTCTTTGCTTTTTAATTTCTAATTTCGAATTAAATATACCTATCCCGTCCTCGCTCATGGCGATGCGGGGGAATTTTCTCACTCATTATTTTTGCTCCCACTCTCGCGGGGCTTATTATTCTTACCTCGGGCAAGAGCCTTGAGATCTCGCCCTCTAAATGCGAGAAATGCGTACAGCCGAGTATCAGCGTGTCTGCTCCTACCGTCCTAATTCTTGTAGCTAAATTCTTTAAATATTCACTGCACTCGTAGCATACTCTGCCGTCACGGCTGCCATTCTCGACCAGCGAAACCAGGCGCTGCTCGGCCATCTCGCTGACGGTTGCATCGCACAGCCTCTCAATCTCTCTGCCAAAGGCTCTCACATCTACGGTGTGATCGGTGGCAATCACGGCTATGCTTTTTGCTCCCTTCACGGCCTCCATAGCCGCCGGGGTGATTATGGGGGTGGCGATCGCTCGCTCCTCCTCGTTAAGCATGGGATACACGCTTGATGCGCTGCAGCAGGCGATAAGCACCGCTTCTGCTCCCATTTCCTTTAGTAATCTGATGTTGTTTTTTGTGAAATAGAGTATTTCATCTGCCCCTTTTGTGCCGTAGGGCGCATTTTTACGGTCGGCAAGGTATATCATATCCTCCCCGGGCCGCATTCTGCGTAGCTCTCTGTATGCACACAGCCCACCGACACCGCTGTCGAATACACCGATCATTCTCGATCTGCCGCGCCGTCAATAAGGCTCTCTATAAGTCCGCCCTCGGTCATTCCATAGGCGGTGATCATCTTGGCGTACAGACTTCCGTCGGTAAAGCCGGGCATGGTGTTTATCTCGTTGAAGTACAGCTCTTGGTCGGTGAGAAAGAAATCAATCCGTCCAAGATCCCTGACACCCAGCGTGCGCACCAGCCGCCTGGAGTACTCTCTTACCAGCTCACGAACCCGGTCGTCAACGTGGGCTCTGATGGCAATTCCCACCTCGCCGCTGAGATACTTATCCTCGTATCGGTATGTGCCGCTGTGGAGTATTTCGCCGGGGTTTGTAAATAATTCTTTGCCTTTTGCTCTAAAATATCCACACTCCAGCTCTCTTTTATGGCTGAGATAGGGCTCGATAATTACCCTGTCCGACAGAGCAAATGCATCTGTAACAGCCCTGCGCAGCGTATCGGTAGAATCGGCATGGCCCACACCCATCGAGCTGCCAAGGCAGGTCGGCTTGACGAACAGGGGATATTTAAACGTGGCCTCGGTATGCCGTACGGCATAGTCCACACCCTCCTCACGCAGCAGGGTCAGGTGGGGCAGGGTTGGTATACCAAGCGACTCGGCCACCGTCTTTACCATCGCCTTGTCACGGCAGACCGCCGCCGACCACACTCCACATCCCACGTAGGGTATAGATGCGCATTCAAGAGCGCCCTGAACGCTTCCGTCCTCGCCGTGATCTCCGTGTAGCAGGGGAAAGGCGCAGTCTACAGTTATTTGTCTGCCGCTTTCCGGGCAGAAAAAGCCTCTATTATAGGGCACCGCCTGCTCACCGTTAATGCGCCATGCTCCATCTTTGTCGATAAATATGGGTATTACGTTGTATTTTTCGGCATCAATCAAAGGCAGGATGTGCTCCTTGCCCCTTATCGAAACCTCGCTTTCATAACCCGCACCGCCGTATATCAGCGCCGCCCTCGTTCGTCTTTCATTATTCATAGAATACACCTCCAATGAGAGTGTATTCAAAACAAATGAGGTTGGTTAATCCTTCGCTTTATTAAATTCGCTTTATCAATTTCGAATTTCGAATTTCGAATTCATCAATTTTTCCTAAGCACCGCAACTCTGTCACGGGCGCCGTAGTCCTTCAGTATCTCGCAGGTCATATTACATTCCTCTGCGATAGCGCGGAGCATATCCGCCTGGTCGTAGCCGATCTCATAGGCGATAAAGCCCTCGTCGGCAATAAATTCTCTGTAAATAGGTGTAAGGTGACGGTAGAAATCACCGCCGTCCTCTCCGCCCACAAATGCGTGGCGTGGCTCGGCAAATATCTCGCTCTCCAGCTCACGGTATACGCTCTCGCTGACGTAAGGGGGGTTAGACAGCACCGCAAAAACAGGCTCGTCCACCACCTCGCTCATCAGATCGGCACGGCGCAGGTGAATTCTGTCGGCCACACCGATGCTGCGTGCGTTTTCCTCTGCGAGAGCCAGCGCTCCGCCGTCGATATCCACCGCAATGGCGCAGGTGCCCACGGTGTTATTCAGGGTGGAGATCGCCACACAGCCACTGCCGGTGCACAGATCCATAAAGACAGCGCCCTCGGGCAGATTGTTTACCGCATAATCCACCAGAATCTCGGTGTCAAAGCGGGGAATAAGACAGTCGGGTGTAACCTTGTATTTTTCACGATAGAAGTAGGCTATGCCTAAGATGTATTGCAGTGGCTCTCGGTTCGCTCTGCGCTCGATAGCCCTGATAAGCTCGGGCGAGTCACTTTCAATGCGATTCATCAGATAAAAGGTGCTCTTGTAATATCCGCCGAAATGACAGAAAATCTCCTCGGCATCATGGCTGGCGGAGCCAATGCCCGCCGCCAACAGTATATCAACCGCCTCGTTATACGTCATTTTCTTCATTTTCTGCATTCTGCATTTCGCATTCTGCATTCTGCACTTCCTCGGTGATCCAGGGCTTTGCTTCATAAAATTCCTTGAACTCGGGATAGTCGTCACGCAGGGCGCACTTAAGCGAGGTGATTGCAACCTCAAGCATATCGTCGGTGGGCTCCTTGGTGGTGATCAGCTGAATCCACATACCGGGTGCAGACAGCATACGGGTAAACCAGCTGGGATGCTTACCTGCGAAGCGGATGAACTCATATCCCAGACCCATAAGCAGGGGCAGGATAAGCAGTCTGATCGCTGTATAGAGCAGGGTGGGCAGACCGGGGATAACAGTCTTGATAATAAGACCGGCAAAAATGCCGAGAAGTATCATAAAGAACATAAAGCTGGTGCCGCATCTGGGGTGCAGACGGGTGTGCTTTCTTGCATTTTCGGGTGTAAGCTCCTCGCCCGCCTCAAAGCAGGCAATAGACTTGTGCTCTGCGCCGTGGTACATAAATGTGCGCTTGATGTCCGGCATAAGCGAAACGGCGGCAAGATATCCGACGAATATTGCCATCTTTATTACACCCTCCAGAATTGCGCTGACTACGTCGGGCATAGAGATCTCGAAAATAAGACCGAGCAGGAAGTTGATGCCTGCGGTTGCCCAGATGGGCAGGAATACGAACAGCAACGCTGACAGGCCGAGGCCGAGAATAAGCGACACAACCATTACAACGTCTGTCAACTTAAGTCCAAGCTTGGCGGAGAGCCACTTTTCAAACTTTGAGGGCTCTTCCTCTTCCTCAAGGCCAAGCGCATCGGCAGAAGCGCCCAGGGTCTTAAAGCTCATTACCATTGATTCAATAAAGCTCACCACGCCTCTGATGAGAGGGAGGTCGAGGATCTTGTATTTTTGTCTTGCCGAAACGAAGTTGTCGTCGTTTACCACAAGGCTTCCGTCACCCTTGCGACAGGTGGTAACCATACGGTTGCCCGCCTTCATCATAACTCCCTCAAGCACCGCCTGACCGCCGACCTTGCCAAGTCTGTCGGGGCATTCACAGGAGTTTTTGTTACAGTTTTTGCTCATAATTTTTCCTTTCTTGTATGTAAACCGCTTTTTAATGACCTCTAAGACAGACGTCACTATTGCGTACAAAGCGCAACACGGCATACTTTCGCATATTAATGGATTATATCATTATAACATATAAACAAAGAAAAATAAATAGTTTTTTAAAATTTTAACAAATTCTTTGTTCGATTGCCCGAAGGGGCTTTTGAGAGAATGAGTGATTGATAGACAGATAGATTATTTCTCTTCTTATTCTCTTGTACTTTTCTTCTCTTATCTTATATTATTTTCTCTTCTCTTCCCCAAACCCCTTCTCCTCTCATCTGAGGGCATAGATGCTTTGGTCATTAAGATATACTTGTGATTTCTCGGCAATAAACTCGGTGGGAGTGTAGCCTTGGCGGTCGATAATGTTATGTATTCGCCAATGAGCTATAACGCACACACCGGATTTAAAGCGGATAACAAGACCCATAGAAACAAGCTGCTCTAATGCTACCTGGCTGACCTCTGCCATGGTAATAACCTGTCGCATATGCCCGATAAAGCCGTCGTCATCTGCCTCAAGGATCATGTATATATACAGTTTTGCTGCATCGACCGGCAGGGTAGAGAAGCTGTCGCTGTAAAGCACACTTTTTGATATTAACCTTCTGTTTGCCATTTTTGTCCTTCCTTTTGTCGTTGGTTTTTACGATCGCAAGGCTATTGTAGCACAATTTTCTCGGTTTGTAAGTATAGTACCCTTCCAAAGTTTTGGGGTAGTGGCGGTAATAAAACTTGTGAAAGGTGTACAAAAAAACGGCGTCCCTGCTAATCCCAAGCCGAAAAGCCTCTCGTACATTGACTTTTGTTCAATAAAATAAGAAGATTTAAGCAAACTTGACAAAGGATGCAGATAATGGTAAAATAAAGATAACAATAATTTTACAGGAAGATAAAAATGGACGAAAACAGAAACGAATTTGAAGAGCAGGGCATACCTGCTACCGAAGAAAATAGATTTAGGTCACCCGACTTTACACCGGATGCAGAGCCGGAGTATACAGAGGAGGTCGTGTCGAGCGCCCGTCCGAAGAGCAATAGATCGGCAAGCAACGCGGCTGAAAATACCCATCCCTCCACCGCTAACAGGGCGGAGAGCGTAAAGCCGTCCGAAAAGAAGAGCAACACACCCATAATTATAGGTGTGGTCCTGGCGGCTGTCGTTATCTTGGTAGTAGGAGCGTTTATGCTCCTCGGTGGCGGAAATGGCGGTAACGGTGGAGGCGGATTCCTTGGCGGTATTTTTGGCGGCGGAGGCAATGGGGAGCCCGAGCACACCCACAGCTTTGGCAAGTGGAAGACTGTTACCGGAGCCACCTGCGAGAGCGAGGGCAGTCAGGAGCGCAAGTGCGATTGCGGCGAGATTGAAACCAAGCCTCTGCCCAGAACCGATAATCACGATTTCGGAGAGTGGGAAACCGTAGATGAGGCCACCTGTACCGAGAATGGCAAAAAGGAGCGGGAGTGCGAGATCTGCGGCGAGGTTGATAGCAAGAAGATTTCTGCCAGCGGTGAGCACGACTACGTTGATAACGGCAGAGTGGATGCTACCTGTACCAGTGACGGAAGCACCTCCAGCCGGATATGCCGTAGCTGTGGTGATCTGGTTCTCACCGGTTATACTCTTGCTTCTCCCGGCCATCAGGAAAGCAACTGGATCGTTGACAGCCAGCCTTCGGCAGATTTTGAAGGAACCAGGCACAAGGAGTGTACCGTCTGCGGCGAAACCACCGTTACCGAGAGTATTCCTTTTGCCAGCATAGAGGATTTCAATATTGAATATTACGGTGACGGAACCTGCGGTATAATGGATTATTTCGGCAGTGACAGCTGCGTGGTAATTCCCGCCTATGCCAACGGATATGCGGTTGATCGCATTGAAGCATATGCCTTTTCCTATAAGGAGCACGTTGAAACGGTAATCATTCCCGACGGAGTTCGTACCATCGATGATTATGCCTTTCAGGGGTGTAGCAATCTTACGTCGGTTTCTATGCCGGACAGTGTGACCCATATAGGACAGTTTGCATTTTATTTTTGTACATCGCTCAGCGAGGTAAATCTGCCTAAAGATCTTCTCACGATGGAATATGCAGCCTTTGCTTTTTGTTACTCCCTTAAGAGCGTTGAGATTCCCGACAGTGTTGGTAGCCTTTATTATGCCTTCTATGAGTGTAATAAGCTTAAAAGCGTTACGCTTCCAAAGGATATCACGATATACGAGGGCAGCTTCGATTGTTGCTACAGCCTTGCCGACATATATTATGACGGCAGCGCAGAGGATTGGGAGAACGTATACGTGGATTCCATGGGCAATTATTATTTGCTGAACGCCACCTTCCACTTTAGCGAGGATGCCGGTGATACCCCCAACACAGAGGGACTTTCTTTTAGAGCCTACGGTGACTGCTGGGAGGTGGGATATGACCAGCTGTCGAATTGTTATTCAAGCAAGATAGTTATTCCTGCGGTGTATGAGGGCCGTCCGGTTATCAGAATTGCAAACGGCGGTTTCCAGGACTGCGATTGGATTACCGACGTCGTTCTTCCCGATACCGTAACCACAATTGGCTACGGCGGATTTGAATCATGTACCTCGCTTAGTAATATCAATCTTGAAGGAGTTGATACTATTGGCGATTGCGCCTTCTACGGCTGCAGCTCTCTTACAAGGGTGGATCTTTCCGCATCGGTGGAATACGTGGGTCATTTGGCATTTTGCGAATGTGAATTGCTCTTGGAAATCAATGTTCCATATGGCAATTATGACTACAAATCTGTTTATGGCGTTCTGTATAACTATTCCGGCACCGAGCTTATCTGCTACCCGCCGGCAAGGGAGGACAATACCTTTAACGTTCCTGAGGGTGTAACCAATATTTATACCCGCGCCTTCGACGGTGCGCAAAATCTTATAACCGTTTACATATCCTCGACGGTTGATTATATCGGCTTCAATGCCTTTGGTGGATGCAGCTCGCTACATACTATTGACGTAAATTCTCAGAACGATTATTACACCGATATTGACGGCGTGGTTTACGATGCAGCTGTAGCTACCCTGATCATTTATCCTATTGGCAAATCCGACTCGCTGTTTGTTGTCCCCGACAGCGTTACCGAAATTGGTGACTTCTCCTGCTATCAGGCACGGTTTGCAGCTGTAACTCTTCACGAGGGGATTAGCTATATCGGTGACTCCGCATTTGCGTCAAGCGCGATTCGCAGCATTATGATTCCCGAAGGTGTGAGCTATATTGGCGAATATGCATTTTCCGGCTGTAACGGTCTTACGTTTATTACCCTGCCGAACGGTATTGGTTCTATAAATCCGTATACCTTCAGCGACTGCGTAAATCTTGAGAGCGTTGTGATCCCCGACAGCGTATACTGTATCGGAGAGGGCGCATTCTTCGGCTGTGCCGGATTGAAGCAGGTTTTCCACACCGGATCCTGGGCATCCTGGTACGGTGTTGATATTCAGGATAAAAACATCCCTATTCAAATGGCAACGATAACCTGCGATTACTATAGCGAATATATACCTGGCAATTAATTATTGCGGAGAGCCTCGGCTCTCCGCTTTTTTGTATAACAAAAATGCCTCTTTTTTACGTTTGATTCCTTGACACCGCAGGGCGGGGTGTGGTATAATGGTTTTATTAAATATTTAGCGAGGAATCGACCATGATCAGAATAGATAATATTCACGTAATGAACTTTGGCAACGCTATCAGAGGCGCGCGTAACCCCATGAACAGCTGGGCGAGAATGGACTCTTATTATGACGACGAGGGTAACTTCGTCCTTGGTGACAACGACCTTTCTCTTGCGTCAAGACTTGCCAAGGCCGGCAGCGATCACCGTAAATTCCTGCGTCAGGTCATAGTTTCGCTGGATATTCTTGCTCCTCTCTATTGGTGGAAGGAGTTTGATACCTATAAGGTTGGCACGGTTGCCAATTCCTGCTCGACTATGCATAAGATCCAGGCTAAGGAGTTTACAAGAGCCGACTTTTCCTGCGAGAAGATGAGCAATGGTGCGCTTGCTGTGCTTGATAGCGTGATTTCATTTATGGAGGCCGAGCGTCTTGCGTTTATCGAGACTAAGGATAAGGCACATTGGCATAACATGATCCAGCTTCTGCCTACCTCCTACAACCAGCTTCGCACCGTGACACTCAACTACGAGGTTCTTATTAATATCTACAAGGCCAGACGCTACCACAAGCTTGATGAGTGGAAGCTGCTCTGCGCCGAGATCGAGAAGCTGCCCTATGCAAAGGAGCTTATTCTGTTAAGAGAGATTGATGATGAGTAATATTTTTGACCTGTTTAAGAAAATTGAGTCGCAGAAGGCCACAAGCACCGAGCCCGTCAGCTTTATTATCGTGGGACTTGGCAATATCGGTAAGCAGTACGAGCTTACCAGGCATAACGCAGGCTTTCTTGCCATAGACTATATTGCCGAGAAATTCGGCGCTAAGATCGACCGTGTAAAGTTCCATGCCACCGTCGGTGAGTGCAGCATTGGTGGAGCGAGGGTTCTGCTGATGAAGCCTACCACTCTGATGAACAACTCGGGCGTTGCGGTTGGCGAGGCTGCCGCATTTTATAAGATTCCGCCCCAGCGTGTGCTGGTTCTCCATGATGAGATCAGCTTTGATGCAGGTATTATCCGCATCAGAAGAAAGGGAAGCGCAGGCGGTCACAACGGCCTCAAGAGCATTATTGCAAGACTCCCCGGCGAGGATTTCCCTCGCATAAAGATCGGTATAGGCAAAAAGCCCACACCCGAATACGATCTTGCCGATTGGGTTCTCGGCAAAATGCCCGAATCCGACCTTAAGGCTCTGCGTGGCAGGTTTGACGATATCGCTACCGCCTCCGAGCTGATAATCAAGGGCGAGATAGATAACGCTATGGCAAAGTTCTCAAAATAAATTCAAGCTGTAAATAATTACACCCCCGGGCGATTACAAAATCGCCCCTTTGCCGTTGTTAAACGCAAACGAGGTTTCAATATGCAAAAAATCACTAAACTTATAAGGTGTGACGGAGAGTTTAAGGACTTTCTGTCCTGCGCCGGGGCGGCCTACTCGGCAGATGAATGTCTGCCTATTGCGGTAAACGGTCTCAGCGGTGGCGCAGAGTCTGCCTTTCTTGCCGAGGCGGTGAGAGAGGCGGTGGGCATCTCCCATTCACCCGTGCTTGTACTTGTAGAAAGCGAGGCCGAGCGTTCCAGGGTGACCGACCTGCTTCGCCTTGCCGACGTCAATGCGGTGGGGTACAAGCGGCGTGAGCTTGTCTTTCATAATATTCGAGCCTCCCACGACGTCGATCGTGAGAGGCTTTCGGTGCTTTCTCTCGTCCTGTCGGGCAGGGTGGATGCGGTGGTTTCTACACCATCTGCCGCCGCCGGCCTTACAATTCCCGCCGATCTGCTGGAAAAAAGACAGATCAGCCTTGCTGTCGGTGACGTGATAGCGCCCGAGGAGCTGGCAGAGCGCCTCGTTAATATGGGCTTTGCCCACGTGGACTGTGTTGAGAGCACAGGACAGTTCTCACGCAGGGGCGGCATCGTTGATTTCTTCGGCGGTGAATCATCGAGCCCTGTGCGTATGGAGTTCTTCGGTGACGAGATCGACCGTATGTCTTATTTTGATCCAATCACTCAGCGTGCAATTTCCGCCTGTCCGTCGGTAATGCTTCTGCCCGCCGCCGAGGTTACGGTGGATAAGGCGGCAAGAGAGCGTATGCTCTCCTCCTGTAACCGACTTTTAAAGAGCGTTAGTGACGAGAACGCCCGTGCCAAGCTTGGTCGTGAAAAGGCTGTTTTGGAGAGCGATGCTACCGTTGATTTCCGTGACAAATATCTGCCTCTGATATACGAGAGGGAGGAATCGCTGCTCTCCTATTTTGCAAAAGGTGGCAGATATATTTCCATCACCCTCGGTACTAACAACT
>JAGCLY010000021.1 GCA_017646745.1 Clostridia bacterium | reverse complement strand
TTATCCAAAACTAAATGTTAAAATATGAGTATGAAATCTAAAAAATTTCAAAATACAAAAA
This sequence comes from Clostridia bacterium, assembly GCA_017646745.1. GTDB lineage: Bacteria > Bacillota > Clostridia > Oscillospirales > CAG-272 > UBA1740. The sequence goes on along the minus strand of JAGCLY010000021.1, from coordinate 2,848 downwards.
AAGGAGAATGTTTTTATGAACAACCTTCGTAAAATCTTTTGTGCGGTTTTGGTATTTGCAATCCTTTGCAGCGCTCTTGCATTTGTGATTAACGCCGAGACCACCGAATTCACCCCCCTGAGACGCTTCGAAGAGGCAAATGTCCCTGCTAATACATAGTCTTTGGCAGAGGGCAACCTTTACAACGACTTTTCTACCTGGGGTGCTCAGGACGCGTACAAGAATACGCTTCAGCCCTATATCGTATTCGATAATGGTAGTGATGATGGTTACTACCTCGCCAGAGTAGAGAGTGATGGTAAGGATGTCATCGGTGCCGGTTCTGATACCCACAACCACATCAACCTCTACATAAATGGCACTCCCGCAGTTGGTGCTGGTGATGTTATCGTTTATGAGACCGATATGTATTTCGAGTCTGATATTATTTCTGGCTTGTACTTTGGTCTTAACATCCGTAACGACAGCGGCGCGGTAAAGACTGCTATGGACTATGATGTGAGTGCTAAGCTTCCCATAGGTAAGTGGTTCCGCTTTACTATGATTGCCGACTTTGATACCAACATGGCTTACTACTATGCTGATGGCGAGCTCATAAGTACTCGTGACAAGCTTGTAAGAGGCGACACAGACCCCGAGACCACAACCTACGCTCTTCACACCTTGAGATGGCAGTTCTACCAGGCTACTATCAGTCACGGTCAGAGCGTGGCATTCGACAATGTGTATGTAAACATTTACAAGACTGCTGATATTGGCACCTATGTTCCCGGTAACGATACTCTCGAAGGCTTCGAGAAGGCTACTCCTTATTCGCTTCGTGAGGTTGTTCCAATTGCGAAGATTGACGGCGAGCCCTACTACACCGCTGAGTCGATTAAGAACAAGCTTTCCACTTCTCTTAAGCCTGTTATGATTGAGATTCTTCGTGATTCCAACGCGGCCCTTTCTATTGCCTGTGATGCAACTATCCAGACCAACGGCATCGAAATCCTTATCGATACTCCCGAGGGCAGCCAGATGACCGGTCCCGACGAGAATGGCTTCATAGAGGTAGACGTTCCTTACACTCCCGCTTACACAGTTGAGAGTGATGGCTTTGCTGCTTCCTTCATCAAGAACAATGGTGATAAGAGCATCAATATCCTTAAGGGTTGCTACGGAAGCGTAGATTATTTCGCTTCTGATTCCAAGATCACCCCCTATGCAGGTGGCGACTCTTACCTTAAGGTTACTCCCGTTAAGGACACTGCAATAGGCGGCGATGTAGAGGAAGTTCGTATCTACTACACCGACAGATACTATCTCGAGATGAACGACTTCTATGTAATCGACTTCGACGTTGCTACCGAGAGTGAGTTTGCTGATATGTGCGTTATCCCTGTAATGGGACACTCCGATGCCGATAATGGTAACAAGGTTGGCGAAACACAGCTCTCTATAACAGAAAAGGAAATGGTTGTACCGATCGAACTTACACTTGATGAACGTGGATTCCACGAGCTTGCATTCAAGATCTCTCAATCGGACGACACCTCAGAAAAGAATAATACGTACCATACTTACGTAAGTATTCAGCAGTTTAACAAGATTCTTCTTATTGAAAGACACGCGGGTGAGTCCGCGGCAATGCAGGAGATATTTGGTGACAATTACGATTTAACAACCCTCAGCATTGAGTATGGTCTTTCCGAAATTCCTCGTACTATAGAGGAACTTGCCGAATACGAGCAGGTTATCCTTGTTAATATAGCCTACAGCGATATGCCGGCAGGCTTTGAGGAATTGCTCCATAGATACGTTTACAATCTCGGTGGCGGTCTTTTCACCGTTGGTGGAATTAACGATGGAACAGTTACCAACCCCATCCCCCACGCATACAACAGAGAGGATCTTGAAAAATCCACTTATTACAAACAAATGCTTCCTATCAGCGCGATCGACTTCACACCTCCTGCGGCGGTTATGATAGTTGTTGACTCGTCAGGATCTATGACAACGGATGCAATTGAGGGAAAGACTAAGTACGACCTCGCACTTGATGGTGCGACAGCATGTCTTGACACTCTTGGCGACCGCGATTATTGTGGTATCGTATCCTTCCAGAGTACCGCGAATGAAAAAATGCAGCTTATTCCCGTTGCACAAAAGGAAAAGATCCTTGAAATCATCGATGATATGAGGGTTAACCAGGATGCAGGTGATACGATCTTCTCCGGTGCTATCATTCGTGCGGGAGAAGCACTTTCAGTTCTTGATAACGTAGAGAAGAAGCACATTATCATGGTTACTGACGGTATGCCTTCCGATAAGATTGACGTTTACGGAGAATATATCAAGGATAACTTTGAAAAGGGAATTACAATGTCGATCATTACGGTTGGCGATACCGGTGATAACTACAAGAATTCTATGGCAGAGGCTGCCGCTATGGGTGGTGGTAAACATCATCACGTAAACGACACAAAGAGCATTCCCACAATCATGCAGACCGCGATTTCGCTTGAGGCTATTGACGAGATAGAATACGGCGAGCCTTTCGACCTTACAATAAAGGACAAGACCTCTGTTGTAAAGGGCATTGATGACGCATCACTTCCCACTCTTTCTGGCTATTACGGCACTGTTAAGAAGGCGGATGCGGTTGTTCCACTTATGGGTAAATACGTACCCATCTACGCACAGTGGAAATATGGTAACGGTAATGTCGGAAGCTTTATGTCCGACCTTAACGGTGAATGGTCCGAGGCCTTCGTCAACGATCTCGTCGGTCAGGCGATAATCACAAATATTGTAAGCAGCATCTTCCCCATGAACGATGTAGTGGTAAATGACATCGGATATGAGG
>JAGCLY010000020.1 GCA_017646745.1 Clostridia bacterium | reverse complement strand
TAATTATTGTCAAGAAATATATTGCAATTTTGGTTTTCCTGGTGTATAATTATTGAGAAAACAGGGATATATTTAACACGGGAGGGTAAAATGAAAAAAAAGATCAAAGATTACTTTTCGTCGGTTAGTATAGAATATTTTGCAATTCTCCCATACTCTTATGCAAGAGAAATAAACAGTCGCATAATTGAGCGCCAGGGCTTTGAGCCTAAGAGCGTTATTATTTATCTTTTGCCCTATTATTCGGGCGAAACCGAAAATCTTTCCCGCTACGCTGCATCTCTTGATTATCATATTGCTATATCCGAGATCAACGGCGGATTGGAGCAGCTGTTGAAGCAAGCCTTTCCCGAAGCATCTGTTAAGGGCTACGGGGATCACAGTCCTATTGACGAGCGCCATGCCGCCCTTATCAGTGGACTTGGTATATCCGGTGATAACGGCCTTATCATTAATGAAAAGTATGGTAGCTATGTCTTTATTGGCGATATGCTGACCGATATTGAGCCGGATATTCTGGGCGCTATAGAGCCTACGGAGTATAAGAGATGCGAGGGATGCGGACTTTGCAAGAGGGCATGTCCCACTGGCATACTCAGAGGCGAGGGAGAGGACTGCCTTTCGGCTATTACTCAGCGAAAGGGTGAGCTTTCCGATGCGGAAAAGGACATGATGCGTAAATATAACACTCTCTGGGGCTGTGATATTTGTCAGAGTGTTTGTCCACACAATCGCCGCCCTGTACTTACACCCGTAGAATTTTTCTATCGGGACAGAATAGCTTGCCTTACCGAAGATATTCTTGATAATATGAGTGAAGAGGATTTTCGTAAGAGAGCTTTCGCTTGGCGAAAAAGAAATACCGTAGAACGCAATATTGATATATTATACCGTAATAAGTAAATAAAAATTGTCAAATTTGTGAAAAACAGGGAGAAAAAGCAGGAGATGAGTAACAAAAGAACGAAAATCTTTTCTATATTCAGTTGGATCTCGATAGCGCTTTTTCTGATTATCGGTGCTACTCATTTAGCTACCGATATTTCTCCGGAATTTGCTGATCTGGTTAATTCCACTGCTTCCCAGGGCTTTAGACGAATTATGGCATCAGTCGGTGAAATTGTTAGCTTCTCCTTGTTTGAGCTTTTGATAATTTGTATTCCAATAATTCTTTTCTTTGTTATTCGTAAGGCCGTAAAGATGTTTTCCAGCCGTGAGGGTAGGGCGAGATTTGTCGTTAATCTTGCCGCCGTTGTTCTGCTTATCTACTCAGGACATCTGCTGGCCCTCGGCGTTGCCCATAACACAACCACCATTTCACGCAAAATGGGGATTGACGAGGTAGAGGTAACCGAGGAAAATCTGATAGCAACCCTTACCGATATTTGTGATGAGATTAATGAGCTCGCCACATGTGTTCCCAGAGATTCGGATGGAGTTTTCACCCACGGATACTCATATTCAGAGATCAGTCATAGCATATCACGTGATTATATAACCTTTGCAGATGCCTATAATCTTCCCGAGGGATATTATTCAACAGCAAAGGGTGTTAGGGTAAGCGAGGTTATGTCCTACCTTGGAATTACAGGAATTTACACCTACGTAACCGGCGAGGCTAACGTAAATACTCAATATCCCGACTACGTAACCCTTTTCACTATAGCTCACGAGATGTCGCATCAGCGTGGTATTTTGCGTGAAAACGAAGCTAACTTTGTAGCGTATATACTTCTTTCGTCCTCCGATGACCCATGCTTCCGTTATAGTGCAGAGATGAATATGTACAATTATTTCGCTTCTGCCCTCTATAGTACTAACAAGGACGCATATTATGAGATCGTAGCAGAGCTATCTCCTCTTGCCAAGGCTGATATCAGGGTGGCAAATGCTGTTTCACAGAAATACGGAGATACTATTATTGAAAAAATATCCGAGTGGATAAATGACTTTTACCTTAAATCCAGCGGCAGCGGCGGAATTGTTAGCTATAGTTGTGTAGTTGAGCTTGTTCTTTCGTATAGAGAAGGGAAAAAGTAACAGATTATCATCTCCGGAATATGATGCTAACATCATATTTGCCATGGAGATTTTATGAAGAAAATAATAGTGTGCGGCGGCCGTCCGCTTAACGGAAAAATATCTGTAGGCGGATCTAAAAATGCCGCTCTGCCCATTCTTTTTGCCTGTATTTTAACAAACGGTATATCTAAAATAGTAAATATGCCGGATATTGGCGACGTGCGTGTGGCGATTGAGATAATCCGTGCCTTCGGCGCCAAGGTTGATCGTTTTGGCGACACTGTTTATATAGACACACGCAATCTTTCTTATGTTCGTCCCAATCCCGAGCATGTATCAAGCATCAGGGCATCTACCTATCTTATAGGCTCCTGTCTTTCACGCTTTGGAGAATGTGATATTTTACCCTTTGGCGGTTGCAATTTCTCTCTTCGCCCCATAGACATGCATATTGATGCATGCATTTCTCTCGGAGCACAGCTCGACGGTGAAAAAATAGTTGCCCCTCGCCTGCGTGGCGCTGAAATAAATTTCAACAAAGCATCGGTGGGCGCAACAGTTAATGCTATTCTTCTTGCGGCAAGCGCCGAGGGACAAACGGTTATTGACGGATGTGCTATTGAGCCGCATATAGATGCTTTAATTGATTTTTTGAATTCATGCGGAGCGCAGATAGTGCGTGAGTGTAGGAGAATAAGCATTGTAGGTAAAAGGCTTCACGGCGGAAATACACGGATTATCGGTGATATGATTGAGGCCGGCAGTTATCTTGCGCTCGGTCTGCTTTGCGGCGGAGATTTAAAGGCCTTGGATAGTCCAATAGAGGATATGCATTCGGTTTTTGATGCTTTTCTCCGGCTTGGCGCAAGCGTTGTAGCCGAGGCAGGGGAGTTGTCTGTAAAAATGATCAGGTCAAAGCCGCTTTTCATATCTGCATCCCCTTATCCCGGATTTCCAACCGATCTTCAACCGATTTTTGCTCCACTTATGGCAAAGAAATGCGGCGGTGAAATCATCGACGAGGTCTGGCCCGAAAGGTTTGGTTATCTTCACTCGCTTTCGGATCTCGGCATTAGGTGGAATTTAAATGGAAATCGCGCAACGATTTATTTCTCCGAAATTCATTGTGGCAAAACGGCAGCCCCTGATCTTCGTGGAGGAATGGCATGCCTTATGGCGGCTCTATGCTCGTCAGGGCAGAGTGAGATCTATTCGGCAGAGGTTATTCTGCGTGGATATGAAAATTTAGAACAAAAGCTTTGCGCTATAGGCGCAGATATCAAAATAGAGGATATATAAGAAAGGAATTTTTTATGAAAAGAATTTTAACAGTACAGGATATCTCCTGCGTAGGTAGATGCTCGCTTACCGTGGCTTTGCCCATTATCTCTGCTGCGGGTGTAGAGGCCGGTGTGCTTCCTACAGCGGTTTTATCCACACACACCATGTTCCCGAAGTTTACATTCTGCGATCTCACCGACGAGATTGAGGGCATATCCAATACCTTTTGTGATTTGGATATAGACTTTGATGCCGTATACACGGGATATCTGGGATCATTCCGTCAGCTTGGTCTGGTATCCGATCTTATCGATCGCCATAACAGTGATAAGTGTATGGTGGTTATTGACCCTGCTATGGCTGATAACGGAAAACTTTATCCTGCTTTCACACCCGAATTTGCTTCTGCTATGGCAGGTCTTTGTGGTAAGGCTGATCTTATAATTCCTAATCTTACCGAGGCATGCTTCATGCTTGGCATCCCTTATAATGAGGATTATGATGAAAGCTACATTCGCGATGTGCTTAAGCGTCTTACCAGCCTCGGCGCAAGGTCTGCCGCATTGACAGGTATTTCATTTGATCCCACTAAGCTTGGATGTTACGCATATGACAGTGTCAGTGATACATATTTTTCATACTTTAATGAAAAATTGCCTGTAGCATATCACGGTACCGGTGATATATTTGCATCCTCCACAGTCGGAGCAATGATGCGTGGTCACAGCATTGAGAGTGCGCTTAAGGTGGCAGTGGACTTTACTCTCGAATGTATCAAGCTGACTATGGCAGATGAAAATCGCCGCACCTACGGTGTTAACTTCGAGCAGGCTCTGCCTTATTATATCAATCGTCTTGAAAATTATGATTAAAAAAAGCGGCATTTTTGCCGCTTTTTTAATGTCTATGACCTCGCCTTCTCATATTCCGTCCGCCTAAAAGTGACGACATAGTTAACACGCCCATATAGCATCCGTAGTTCATAAATGCGCCGCCGGAAATCTTGCCTCCTGAGATAATAAGGTTGATAAGCAGCATAATAAGCACTACAGACAGGGCCACGAGAGCCGAAAAACGCACCGCGCCATCCTGCTTGACCCGTCCGCAGATTATGCCCGAGCAAAGTGCTGATAACAGCAGGGCGCAAAGCGAGAATATTCCTATATGCTTTGTCGGGTCATCAAGTCCACCGACAATCACTGTAGCTATAAGCGAAAAGACAGGTATCAGCAGAGCGGAAATTCCAAAGCAAAATAAAAATCCTCCTGCCGCACTGCCATCTCTTTTTGATCTGTTGATTTTAAACATAAAAAACCTCCGAGCAAGTCTATTAAAACTTATTCGAAGGTTTTTTATTTTATTACTTTTTCCTGAAGAAGCTTAATTTCTTCTTAGGGGTCTCCTCAACCTTTTCTTCGGTCTCGGATACAGCATCGTCCTTGTTTTCAGCAGCAGTAAGATCTGCGATCTTTACGTCGATGCTTCTGATAGCACCCTTAAGGAATCTGATGTGGGTCTTTTCCTTGGTGGTCTCAAGCACGAAGGTCTCTTCCTTGATAGAAACAACCTTACCGATGATACCGCCGATGGTAGTAACCTCATCACCAACCTGAAGGGAGTCACGCATATTCTGCGCTTCCTGATCTCTCTTTTTCTGAGAGCGCGAGGTAAAGAACCACATCGCTACCAGCATAACGATCATTATGATCCACATGGGACCCATGCTGGGTGCTTCGGATTCAAGAAGGAAATTTAAAAAGTTCATTGGTTTATCTCCTATGTTTTTATTTTTACCTGTATATTATACATTGTAATTTTGAATATTTCAAGAACATTTTACTATATTTTTCATATAAATGAGAAAAATGGTAAATAAATGGGTTATTCCTCGCCCTTTTCGTCTGTAACGGCAGATTTGCCAACAGGCTTGGGTGCGGTGCCCTGGGTGCGGTTTTTTTCTGCGGCGCTTACTATAGAGCGGATTGCTCTGCTAGGTGACAACCACCAGTCTCGGCACCATACACGCATGATCTTCCAGCCTCGTCCCTCAAGGAATTTCGGCTTGTAAACATCACGCTCCATGGCAGAGGATGATGCTGCAAAGGCATCCTTGTCAAGCTCTACGCCCACAAGATACTTGTCACAGCTGTCATCGTATACGGCAAGTGAAATTCGGCTGTTGGCATTTCCGAGGCCGATGTCTACCTTGTATCCAAGCTTTTCAATGCGCTCCTTCATCTGTTCTTCAATGCTGGGGCCGGAGGAAAGGGAAGGCGCACTGTCCGCCTTGTCGGCAGGAATAAGGCTGTTCAGTATAGCTCTGGCATTATCCTTATCACCCATAGATACCGATCTGACGTAGAATAAATAATCACGCAGCAGCTTGGGCCCCTGGTTCTTTGATCCATCGACCTTAAGCTCCTCGGGCTCAATGCTGGTTACTACGATAATTTTGGACTTTGCTCTTGTAATAGCAACGTTAAGACGGTTTTCTCCACCCTCGGCAGAAAGCGAACCGAAGTTGGTGTACACCTTGCCCTGCTCGTTGGGAGCATATCCGATAGAGAAGATTATTATATCTCTTTCGTCACCCTGTACGTTTTCAAGGTTTTTGATAAACAGGCCGGTGTCCTCACCGTTGTCCATTCTTGCCTTTTCACTTGCGATTTGCGCACGGAACTTGCTGTCCTTCTGCGCCTCCTTATCTATTGCATCGGCAATACAGGCTTGTTGATCGCTGTTAAAGGTTATTATGCCTATGCTTTCATTATGCCTTCTGTTGGCCAGGATTTCCTTGATTATCTCAACGATCTTCTTGGCCTCTACGGGATTCCTTCTGTCTGTCCACTTTCCGTCTACCTTATATCTTTCTATGGGCTTTGCGCTCTTTGATGTGTAGATGTTTGGCGCAACCTGAAGTCCGCCGGAATAGAAGGCGTTGTTAGAGAAGTCGATAAGCTCCTGGTGCCTACTTCTGTAATGGTAGGTCAGATTTGCACTGTTGTATCTTGATACGGCAAGATCAAGCAGGCTCTCAACCTCCAGAGCAGCCTGTACAGAATAATCGTCAAGATTTTCTATATCAGCTCCAAGATATCTTTTCATAAAGGTTGCTGAGGGGCGAAGCTGCTTTGCATCTCCCGCAACAACGATGTTTTTACCTCTATAAATGGTGGGGATGGTGCTCTCAATAAATACCTGAGATGCCTCATCAAAGATTACTACATCAAACAGGTTTTTCTCAAGCGGCAGCAGGGAAGAAACGTTTTCTGGCGACAGCAGCCAGCAGGGATAGAGCGAGAGGATAAAGTTCCCGTATATCTCCATTGTCTTTCTGATGGGCCAGTGCTTCTTATCCTTAGAAATCTGGTACAGATAATCCTTTGCATTTTCCGCACCTGAGTAAAGGACTCTATATTCGAGGCTCGCATTGATCTGACATATTTTTTCAGATACCTTCAGCTGCGCCTCCTTAAGCTTGTATATTCTGGCAGTAATGTTAGGGAAGTCAATAATCTTTACAAGCTCATCCTTAAGCTTATCCTCGCTTACCACAAGCTCGTGATACATGCGTATTACGGGAATCTTATCAATAATTTCAAGATAATTCTGATAATTCTTACTCGCTTCATAAGCAAAGTTAAGTATATCAAGCATGTTTTTGCTGAGAGTTCCGAGCAGCATGCTTACGTCACGTTGAGCAATATAGTTGTCCAGTGCCTCATGCACCAGCTTGATATAGGCGGTATTTCCCCTTAGAATGTTGTCAATAACCGAGATATATCCGTCCTTGGTCATAACGCTTTTTAGACATGCGTATTCCTTTACGAACTCGGATATGGCATCCAGAGTATTCTTTATCTGTCCCTCGATCTCCTTTGTGGATGCGCCGCCAAACAGGCGACCCGATCTTTCAAGTCTTGATTCCACTCTTGCGATCGTGCGTATTGTCGCAGGATCCTCGAGCATTGCGTAGTGGGCGAGAACCTGTCTGATATAGGGGTATTTTGTTATATTAAAGAATCCCTTGCGTGAGCGCTGGATCTCTACCAGCTTGGACTTAACCTCTGCGATTGTAGCAAGGTCAATATCGTGACGCATGCTGTCGATTATAGGATTCTTCTCCTTCGCCTGGGCAAAGGAATAGTAGGTTTCGGTAATGTTGTTCGCCCTGATAGTAAACATAGCATCGGACAGCTCCTTGTAGGTAAGGGCCATAACGTCCTTGTACTTGATCATTTTTAGGTACGCTGCATATTCGGGCGAGTTCTTCTGCAGAACGTAGGACGAGGAATACATCTCAGACAGCGAAAGCCCAAAGGGACGCTTGTCATTAAGGAGATGATAAATATCGTTGAGCAGACCTTCCTCATGGTCTATTCTCGTCTGCAGGTCGGCATACTCGTCAATATGCGCCTGCAAATTTGCATTTTTAGTTGCCTCCGCTCTCTTGTGAGCTTCATAGCATCTTTCGTAAAAGGCATGTCTTTCCTTCGCCTCATCGTTGACGTACATGGCCTTGTTGTTAAGAGGGCCAAGGCGGGAATATACTACGTCGAGAGCGGCCTTTTTCTGGGAAACGACAAGAACTCTTTTGTTTTTCGAGAGGGCATCGGTTATGATGTTTACTATGGTCTGCGACTTTCCTGTGCCGGGAGGGCCGTAGATAACCATGTTGCCCATCTCGTCGACCTTCTTAACAACCTCCGACTGGGCAAAGTCGAGCATTTTAACAATGTAGCTTGCCTTAGTGGTAAGCCTCTTAGCCTTGAAGGGACGGCCACTCTTACGAATTCTTTCGATAAAGGATATCGGCTTTTTATCAAATCTGCCACCGGTGCGCAGAAGCTCGTCGATAGCGTCGTTTGTAAGATTCTTCTTTTCGAGCACAGAGTAGTCGCTGTATACCGAGTTGGAAATAGGGAATCGGCCGAGAACCGCCGCATATCTTACAGACAGATCGCATCTTGAACTCTCCGGCTCCTTAAATCTTGCGTAATTATATATATACTTTGAAGGCTTGCATTCGATCCTCACTCTTGCATCGTTAAGATAGGAGATGACGGACAGCAGGCTTCTGAAGGATGACAGGTCTTCAAACTCGGTTTCCAGGTCGTCAATATTCAGCTTCTTGGATTGTGCGTATGCAAGAATCAGAGCCTTGTTTATCTGTATCTTTTCATTGGCATTAAAGCGCAGATCAACCGTTTCATCGTCAATCACGTCTATCTTGACAGGGAAGAGCATAAGCGGAGCCTTGATAAGCGTCTTTGTAGGACCCTGCTGAATAGCGCCGAAAACAAAGGGATAACCGATATATAGCTCGTACTTTCCGGTCTCTCGCTCAATTTCCTCGACCTCTCGCTTAAGCTCCTTGATCTTGGCAACCTCGCCTTCGATCAGCTTAGTGCGGTCGGATGAAATTTTTCTGTTTCGCCTTCTCTGAGCTTTCTCATATTCCTCGGCTGTAGAAACGTCAAAGGCAGATACCTCGGGCTCATCAATCATGCCGAGATTTTCGCCGAGCTCACGGGATTCCTCGTGGCAGATGAGCGAAAGCGGCTCTTTTCCTGCATTCCAAAGGAATTTTACAAGCTCATTTACCTTGTCCTCGCGCCCTTCAAAAATCCGACCTATATCATATGCGCTTTTACGAGTAACGTTCTTTAAATATAGACACTTATTCTTACCGCCAATTTCTATAAGGCGCTCTTTATAGTAAGTGTAAATCCCCTTGCCCATTGAGTGACCGTACCTTTCTGCCAAACTATAATAATCGCTTTTTTGCTGCCTGAAAAACGACAGTTTGGCTAATACCGTTTATACATACTTTTACAATTTAAATTATACCATATATAGATAAAAAAATCAACACGCAAACAATTTATTTTATCTGTATTTTTTTGTTTTTTAACAATTCTTTACAAAATTGGGTATTTGTACACTTTATAAGACCTTTTGCGTGTTATAACAGGAGAAAACCTATGATCGATGATATTGAGATAATGCTGGGGCGGATTGTTGGTGAAATTGCTTCGGTTGGAGAGCAGACCTTTAGAATCCCTCCGCCGTCCTATAACCACGTGTCGGATTTGCTTGAGCAAATTAAACGGGTAATTTTTGATGTAGATAAGGTAAATGCAAATAAGCTTGCCGAGGCTGAAAAGCTTTACCGTATGATGACCTGTGTTCTGTCACAGCTGACCCAGGATGAGGATCGGGTCAGCATAAGTATTATGGAGCAGCTTCCATCGGTTAAGCGTCGGCTTATAACAGATGCTGTCGCTATATACAGGGGCGACCCTGCGGCGGGCTCGATATCCGAAATTATGGTTTGTTATCCAGGCTTTTACGCATCGACAGTCTATCGTATTGCACATCTTTTTTATGCTGAAAAAATACCCTTTGTTCCGAGAATGATGAGCGAGCTTGCTCATAGGAACACAGGCATTGATATTCATCCGGGCGCGAGGATCGGAGAGGGATTGTGTATTGACCACGGCACCGGTGTTGTAATTGGAGAAACGGCGGTTATCGGTAATAGGGTAAAGATATATCAGGGGGTGACAATAGGTGCAAAAAGCTTTGAGGCGGATGAGAGCGGCGCCTTGATCAAAGGAAAAAAACGTCATCCCAATATCGGTAACGACTGTGTAATTTATGCCGGCGCTACCATTCTCGGCGGCGACACCGTTATAGGTGATGGCTGTGTGATCGGCGGGAATGTGTGGCTGACGCATTCTGTGCCACCCGGCACAACAGTGCTGTATAATGAAAAATGACGGAGCATGCGCTCCGTCATTTTGATTTAGTTGTTTTTAATTGATTCAATGATTTCTACCAGCTTAGCGTGCTCAAGCTTGCCGTCCTGTGCAAAAGCAACGATTCCGTTTTCGTCAAGAATCAGAGTTCTGGGATAGCTGTTAGTGCCACCAAGAAGGGTAAAGTACATATCCGATGCTTGAGAAAGAGGCAGGTCGTATGCAAATATCATCTTGGAATCAGCGAAGTTCTTTGCAATATAATCAGGTGCTTCGCCCTTACTTTGTACGTTGAATACACTGTGTACAGTAAGAACAACAACCTCACCGTCATACTCGTTGGCAATATCGTTGAAATCGGGAAGCTCCTGCTTGCAGGGGCCACACCATGTGCCCCAGAAGTTTACGATTACGATCTTACCTTTGAGCTCCTTTATGCTGATGGTTCCGCTGCCGTCAACCAGCTCCAGATTATATGAGGGGCAAAGCTGTCCAACCTTATTGCCCTGAGTAATTTTATCCTCATCCGGATTTTCTTCGTTTCCGTTATCGGTAACCCCGGGATCGGGCTCAGGGATAATATTCGTACCGTCATCGTAAATAAAGTTGAAGTAAACAAGCGAGCCCACCAGCACCAGAGCAAGAACGAGTGCGGTTATTCTGCTAATAAGTTTAACACGGTTATGACGCTTGTTTTCTATTTCAAGCTTTTCCTCCTCGGTCTCTGCCATGTCTATCTCATTGTCGGGCAGAATGATTTTTGCGCCCTTGTAGGTTATTGCCTTGGTGGGGCAGGAGGAGATACATTCGCCACAGTTGATGCACTCGATGTCTCCAACATGGTGGATATCCATCTTACATACCGAGATACACTTGCCGCAGTTAATACACTTATCCTTTTCCAGCTTGATGCCAAACAGCGAGAATCTGTTAAACAGACCGTACAGCGCACCGAGGGGACAGAGGAAGCGGCAGAATATTCTGTATATGAATATTGCGCCTACAATAATGCTTATGGAAAGCACGAACTTCCATGTAAAGAGTGGGCCGAGCATGCCGAACATGCCCTCGTTGATGGGGTTGACAAGCAGACCGAGCGCTCCGCCAACAGTACCTGCGGGACAAATATACTTACAGAACGCAGGCAGGGGGAAATCTCGCATCATGTAGATAAGCGGAAGAATCACCACAAACAGCGCAACCACTATGTATTTAAAGAACGAGAGTACTCTTGTAAATCTGCTTTTCTTAAGCTTAGGGGTTTTAATCTTATGTAACAGGTCCTGAAGCAGACCAAAGGGACAAAGCCAGCCGCATATCCATCTGCCGAAGATCATGCCGTAAAGCATAATTATTCCGATCATGTAGTAGGGGGCAGTCTTGTTTGAGGATGCAAATGAATTCTGCAGCGCTCCCATAGGACAGCTGGTTACTGCGCCGGGACAGGAATAGCAGTTAAGTCCGGGGGTACATACATTTTTTGTTATACCCTTGAAAATATCGCCCGTAATATAACCCTTAAGATAGGAGTTAAAGAGCAGAGCGGAGTAAAGCTGTATAAGCCTTCTCTTTGTGGGGCCGTGATTGGCCCACCAATTTTTAATTTTAATAAAAACGTTTTTCATATCAGCCAAGTCCTATACACTCCGTACAGATTTTTACTGCCTTTGCAAATACATCGCTAACCCCGCCGTTGAATATTCCGAGAATTACCAAAGCAGCTGCAACCGCTACCATAAGACATTTTGCAATTAAAAGGGTATCACCGTGTCCCACAGCCTCATCATTCCTTGAAATTCTCTGAGGCTTGTTTTCCCTTATATATCCTTTCATTATTTCAAGCTCTCTTGTGGCGCTGGCTTCTGCAATGTACACTCTCGGAACGTGGATTCCGAGGGCTATTACAGAAAGGGGGAGCGCAACGGTAAGCGCTGCAATAACATCGGCATTAAGCGTCTCAACCGAAAACTCTGCTATCAGCATCATATAGGCAAAAACAACGGCTAAAACCACGGCAGAAAAGATATACGAGAATAGTTTGAAAGCAGTTCTGTTGCCTCTTTCTCTTGATATTTCCTTCTGCACATCCTCACTGAAGGTGAAGATGTCGTATCTTTGTCTGTAGCTCTCAAGGAGTTCGGATGACGTTCTGGGGGCGTTTTCATCATCAGCGGCACCGGTAAGATAAGCGTATATAAATCCGCTCACCACAAGCGCAACCGTTATTGCCGACGGGATGGCAAGTATGATTAAATAGCTGCCGACACGCTCTCTGGAGTATGGCTGGTCACCGCCTGTAAAATAGAGATGTGCGCAGCAGATTATGAACATTATACCGAGCAGAACAAGGCATGCCGTGGTGGCCCATGCAATATATCTGCCGTGCTTGGTGTTCGTCATAAAAAGCACCTTTCAATTTTATTTTTAGAATCAATCTCGATCTGCAATCTCGTTCTGACCGCAGCATTTTTTGTATTTCTTTCCGCTTCCGCAAGGGCAGGGATCGTTTCGTCCAACCTTTATCACCTTAACAACAGGCTTTCTGATAATGGGTTTGCCGCCGCCAAAGCCCTCGGAGGTAGGCTTTGCAACTTGAACTCTCTCGGTTGCCTGGGGCTTGGGAGCAACGGTAAGAATCTGTCTTACGGTTTCCTCCTTGATATCGTCAACCATCTGATCGAAGATATCAGCGCCCTGAATACGGTACATTGCCACAGGGTCTCTCTGGGCATAGGAGTTAAGTCCTACGTATTCCTTAAGCTCATCCATGGTTTCAAGGTGATCCATCCACTTTCTGTCAACGTTTTGAAGCAGGATTACCTTTTCTACCTCACGCATAGCATCCGGTCTCATTCCGGGCACACTTGCAAAGAGAGCATCCTTGGAATAGTAAATTTCAAGAGCACGTTGAACAAGCTCCTCTTTCCATTCTGCTTTATCAATATTGGCAAGCTCGTCGTCGGAATAAACAAAGTTACTTTTGTCGGTAACAAGGCCGAGGTAATGATTTCTGAACTCATCGAACTTCCAATCCTCGGGGCTGTCTACACCAAAGCAGAAGTCAAAGGTGTCCTCAACCGACTGACGGATCATAGAAACGATCTTTTCCTGAATGTTGTCGTTCATAAGAACCTCAGAGCGCTGATCGTAAATAACGTTTCTCTGCTGATTCATTACGTCATCGTAGGTAAGAACGTTCTTTCTTCTGTTGAAGTTGTTGTCCTCAATCTTCTTCTGCGCATTTTCAATAGAGCCGGAGAGAATTCTTGCGTCGATGGGAGTATTCTCGTCAAGGCCGAGTCTTGCGCACATATCAGCAATTCTGTCTGATCCAAAGAGTCGCATAAGATCGTCCTCCAGTGAGAGGTAGAATCTCGATTCGCCGGGGTCGCCCTGACGTCCGCTTCGACCTCTGAGCTGGTTGTCTATACGACGGCTCTCGTGTCTTTCTGTACCGAGAATGAACAGACCGCCCGCCTCACGCACTTTCTGCGCCTCGGGCTCAATAGCTGTCTTATGCTTTGCATAAAGCTCACGGTACATTGCTCTTGCTTCATTAACCGCC
>JAGCLY010000019.1 GCA_017646745.1 Clostridia bacterium | reverse complement strand
CCTTTATGCAGGCAGGCGTGCTGTTCGCACCGGCGAAGGCTGCAAATGCCGGCGGCGTTGCTACCTCTGCGCTTGAAATGACTCAGAACTCCGAGCGCCTTTCCTGGAGCTTTGAGGAGGTTGATGCCAAGCTGCATAGCATTATGATCAACATCTATAATAACGCTTCGAGCGCTGCAGAAAAGTACGGTATGCCCGGAAATCTTGTTGCGGGTGCAAATATTGCAGGCTTCCTTAAGGTTGCCGATGCAATGTTGGCTCAGGGTGTGGTATAACATTAATGATAACAAGCCTCGTTTTTAAATCGGGGCTTTTTATCTTATTTTGTTGACTTTTGCCTTTTTTTATACTATAATGTAACCGAAAAAATACATTTGAGAGGGAAAAATGAAAAAATACGACGTTATTGCCTTCGATCTTGACGGCACGCTTACCGACCCGGAGCAGGGACTTGTAGATGGATTTATATATGCATTCAAAAAGATGGGTGTGACCGATTACGGTGACAGGGCTTCGCTTCGACGTTTCATAGGCCCGTCGCTCTACGTTGTTTGGCAGGATGAGTTTGGCTTTAACGAAACCACCGTTGTTGAGGCTATTGAAAAGTTCCGTGAATACTATAATATTTATGGTTGGTGGGATAACAAGGTATATTCGGGCATAGTGGAGATGCTTTCCGCTCTTAAGGTTGCAGGCAAAACGCTGGTTCTCGCAACATCCAAGCCGGAGGGAACTGCTATAAAGATAATGAAGCTTTTTGGGCTCGATAAATATTTTGATTTCATGGGCGGTGCGGCAGGCGATAACCGAGATCATAAATGGCAGGTGCTTGAATACAGCCTTAAGGCGGTGTCTGCCGATCCAAGCAAGGCGATTCTTGTCGGCGACCGAATTTATGATGCCGAGGGTGCTGCAAAGTGCGGAATTGACAGTCTTGGCGTGAGATGGGGACACGGTAGCTCCGATGAGCTGGAAAGCTGTGGGTTTACCTATCTTGCAGAAACTCCTGAGCAGGTAGTTGACCTTCTTAAGTGATTTGTGAAAATAATTAGGGCGGATTTTACCCGCCCTTTTTTGTCTTTTTTTGCCAATAGTTATTGTTTATTTTCAACAAAAAACTTTGGTGTTGCAAAAATGCATTGTATTAATGCTTATATTGTGCTACAATTACTATAACAAATATGAAAAGAGAAAGGAAAAACATATGAAACATACACGCAAAATTCTTGTTGCCCTGCTTGTCCTTGTGACACTGCTTATGAGCATGGCGATGATTAATTCATTTGCTGCTGACGACGTGATAATTTATCTTACTCCTAACTCTAATTGGAGGAGTGACAACGCTCGCTTTGCTATGTACGTGTGGATTGAAGATGGAGATTACCGATGGATTGATATGATCGACTCTGACGGCGACGGCATCTATGAGGGAGCTCTTCCTGCCGGATATACTAATATTATCTTCTGCAGAATGGATCCCAATAAAACTAATGGTTGGAGCGATAACAAGACCTGGAACCAGACCGATGACCTTGTATACGACGGAATCAATAACCACTATACTGTTTCCTCCGGCGCGTGGAGCAAGGGCGAGGGTAAGTGGTCTGTATATGACAGCAACGCTTGCGCTCACTCATATGGCGATGACAGTATTTGTACCAAATGTGGCGCAGAGCTTTTCTACATAATTGCAGGTAACGTTATGAAGGAGGATGACGTATACAGGGAGGGGGATAACTCTACTCTGTTCGTATCCAAGTGGGACGAAACCGATGAAAATAACAAGATGGAATATGATTCCGAGGCAGGCTGTTACGTTAAGATATATAAGAATGTTGCGGCAGGGGAGTATCACTTCAAGGTTGCAGAGAATAAGAGCTGGGACGTTTCGTACGGAGATAACGGCGGTAACTGCTATATAAAAGTAGATGAAGACGGCAGCACCGTTACTATTGCCTTCAAGGATGGCAGTGTTACCAGCGCAGTTTCTGTGCCTAAGGAGCCCATTAAGCCCGATGATTCTACCGATATCGACAATAATGATAAAAACGAGCAGTCCGACGGCTCTCAGAATAACGGCTCTGACAAGGATTCCAATCATACTCCTGCTCCGGATACCGAGCTTAATTTCTTCCAGAGAATCTGGTTGGCAATAGTTAATTTCTTTAAAAATCTTTTTGGCGGAAAAAAGTAATATAGCCACACAAACCCTTGCATTGCGATAAATGCAAGGGTTTGTTTATCAAAAGAACACAAATTCATTTGTATAGTTTTGACAAAAAAATACAATTGTCCAAAATTATATTGTATTATTTTTTCATATATGTTATAATATTGAACAGCGTAAAAATATTTTTTTGAAAGGAAAATTATACATGAAAACATCACGCAAAGTTTTGCTTGCCATTATGGTACTTATGACACTTATGGTAGGTATGTTTGTTGTTACCGCATCTGCGGCACAGACAACAGAAAACACCGTAATTTACTTGACACCCAACTCTAATTGGAAGGTTGATAACGCTCGTTTTGCTCTCTATTCTTGGGACGGCGGAGACAAGTGGTTTGATATGACCGATGCTGACAAGGACGGTATATACGAGGCGACTCTTCCTTCAGGAATTGAGAATATCATCTTCTGCAGAATGAATCCCGGTGCAACCGCTAATAACTGGGACAACAAGTGGAATCAGACCGGAGACCTTAAGTATGATGGCACCAACAACCATTATACCGTTAAGGAAGGTACATGGGATAATGGCGGCGGAACATGGTCGACTATTAATCCCGATGGTTGCGCACACACCCCTGCAGATGAGGGTACTGTAATCACTCCTGCTACCTGTACCGAGAACGGTGAGATCTCTCACACTTGCTCTAAGTGCAGCGAGACTTATACTGCTCCTATTGCAGCAACCGGTCACTCCTATGATGCTAACGGTATGTGCTCTTGCGGCGCATCCAAGTACACCGTTGCAGGCTCTGACTCTACCAACGCTGCATCTATCTTCGGCACCGGTTGGGATGTTAATAACAGCCAGAACGACCTTATTTACGATGAGGCAACAGGCAACTACGTTAAGGTTTATACTAACGTTCCCGCGGGATCCTATAAGTTTAAGGTTGTTGAGGATCATTCTTGGGGTGTTTCTTATGGAGATCCCAGCAGCAGCGATCCCGACGGTAACGTCCTCTTCAGCGTTGCTAACGCAGGCGATACCGTAACTATTACATTTAAGAACGGTTCTATCACCGTATCCGTATCTGCTCCTACAGGTGATCCTGTTACTCCCAGTCCTGATCCCGATCATACTCACAACTTCGTTAACGGTAAGTGTGAGTGCGGCGAGAGCAAGCCTGAGACCGTTTACATCGTTGCAGGTGACGTTATGATGAACAACGAGGTATACGCAGAGGGCGAAAACTTCTTTGGTTCCATCTGGAGCAACAGCGACGAGAACAACAAGCTTGCTTACGATGAGGAGCTTGGCGCATACGTAAAGGTTTATACCGACGTTGCAGCTGGTGAGTACCATTTCAAGGTAACCTCTGGAGATACATGGATTGGCGCTAACGGCAATACCGAGGGCGGATCTGATAACTGCTACATTTACGTTGAGAATGACGGTAGCACCGTTACCATTCTCTTCAAGGATGGCATTCCCACCGCAGAGGTAACTGGTCCCGATACTCCCGATCAGCCCGATAATACTGATAAGCCCGGCAACAACGATCAGACCGACAGTACCGACAAGCCTGGCAATACTGAGAAGCCCGGTACTACCGAGAAGCCTGACAACACCGAGAAGCCTGACAATACCGAGAAGCCCGACGCAAACGATAAGACCGAGACTCCCGACGAGCCTCAGAATGATGCTGCTGAGCTTAACGTATTCCAGAAGATTCTTAAGGCTGTTACTGACTTCTTCGCTAAGATCAGCGTATGGTTCAAGAGCCTTTTTGCTAAGTAATAATTTGTTTTTTCAGCCTCTGCATCCTTAGCGGTGCAGAGGCTTTTTTTATTTTTCTTTTGTTTAATTTGGTTAATATGAACATTTTTCATATTTTATTCCTTTAAAAGCAGGAGCTAAAATGAAAAAATACCAATTTAACTTGTGCAGTTTTTACAAAAAACCAACTTTTATCAAAACCATATTGTAAATTTTATATAACTATGTTATAATAATAACAGCGTGAACAAAAATAAAATAAAGAAAGGAATAATTTTATGAGAAACACACGCAAAATTTTCTTTGCCCTCCTTGTAGTTATGACCCTCATGGGGGG
>JAGCLY010000018.1 GCA_017646745.1 Clostridia bacterium | reverse complement strand
GGCTTTGTTCTTGCCGGACTTGACTTCAGATTTGGTTGGCTTCCTTTGCCTCCTTGGGTTTCATACGTAGGTGCGCTGCTTTTCCTTACCGCTTACGCTATTTATGCCGAGGTTCTTCGTGAAAATACATATCTTTCCCGCACTATAGAGGTGCAGCAGGGACAGAAGGTTGTTTCCACCGGGCTTTACGGCATCGTGCGTCATCCCATGTATTCGGCAACGCTTTTGCTGTTTATTTCAATGCCTATCGTGCTGGGATCTGTTATTGCGATAGTTCCTTTCCTTGCGTATCCTTTTATTATTGGTATGAGGATTAAAAACGAGGAAAAGATCCTCTCTGAGGGGCTTGAGGGCTATACAGAGTATACTGAGAAGGTTAAGTACAGACTTATCCCATTTATCTGGTAAGTACCGCTAAAACAATAATTTATACCGATAAAACAAAAAAACACAAATATGCCTTTCCTTGTGCTATAATTACAATAGTAAAGGAAAGGCTTTTTTTAAGGAGTACGAAATGAAATTCAAATTGATAATTGATGAGGGTTGCGAGGAAGAAATTATCGCAAAAGTGCATTTTGCCTCAAAATTAACCTCAGAAATTGAAAATCTTGTCAGATCATATAGCGGAGATGATGAGATATGCGTACAGGGCGAATATGAGCTTGTACAGCTGAAATACAGCGATATTGATTGCATAACCATAATTGACCGCAAGCTGTTTGTTATAGACAAAAACAAGGGGCAATATCGCCTGTCGGGAGCTTTGTCCGAAATCGAAGAGGGACTGCCCGAATACTTTATTCGTATAAACAAATCTACGCTTGCTAACGAAAGAAGAATTGCTTGCTTTAAAACAGGCTACAGCGGCGGTGTTGATGCGATATTCAAAAGCGGGTATAAGGATTATGTTTCACGCAGATGCTTTGCGGAGATTAAAAGGAGGTATAAAAAATGAAATTAATAGGGAAATATTATAAGCAGTTTATTTTAAAAGGTCTTGTTGCAATGGGCTTTGGCCCGATTGTTCTTGCTATCGTTTATATGATTCTTGGATTTACCGGTGTAACCGAGTCGATTTCGGTTTGGGAAATGTCGCTTGGTATATTCACAATTACCGCCCTCGCGTTTTTGTGCGGCGGAATAACCGTAGTATATCAGATTGAGGAGCTTCCGATATCAAAGGCAATAACTTTCCACGGAATTATTCTCTATATTGCATATACTGTAGTTTATCTTACCAACGGCTGGCTTAAGGAGGGCTAGATTCCTTTCCTTGTATTTACCGGAATATTCGTTGTTGGCTATGCTCTTGTATGGTTGGTAATTTATTTGATAACAAAAAGTAATACCGATAAACTTAATAAAAATCTAAAAAACTAAAGAAAAAATGCCGCAGAATCAAATCTGCGGCATTTTAATATGTGAAAATCAGTTCCAGTTAAGGCTTCTTGAGACAGCCTTCTTCCACATAGCAAGCTTTTCCTCTCGCCACGCAGAATCCTTTTCGGGAGATATGGTTTTTGCAATAAGTCTATTTTTCTTAATCTCCTCGGTAGAGCTATATACACCTGTTGCCAGACCGCAGAGATATGCTGCGCCGAGAGCTGTCGTTTCAATACATTCGGGGCGCTGGATGGAAATGCCGAGCAAGTCGGACTGGAAGGAAAGGAGCAGGTCGTTTGCCGATGCTCCGCCGTCTACCGCCAGAGATTCAACCTTAATGCCTGTGGAGTTTTCCATAAGCTCGATAACGTCGGAGGTCTGGTAAGCCATAGATTCTATGGTTGCTCTTATAATATGATATTTGTTGGTAGCTCTGGTTATACCAACGATAATTCCTCTGGCATAAGGATCCCAATAAGGTGCGCCAAGGCCCTGAAATGCGGGAACAACAAGTACACCGCCGGAATCCGGAACCTTTTTAGCATAATATTCGCTGTCAGAGGCCGACTCTATAACTCTCATGCCGTCACGCAGCCACTGTATGGCCGCACCGCAAACAAATACCGAGCCCTCAAGGGCATAGTTAACCTTGCCGTCAAGCCCCCATGCAATAGTGGTTACAAGTCCGGAGTCGGTTATCTTTGGCTGCTCGCCGATGTTCATAAGCAGGAATGCGCCTGTGCCATAAGTGTTCTTAAGCTCGCCGGGGTTGAAGCAGCACTGACCGAAGAGCGCTGCCTGCTGGTCACCGGCAACACCTCCGATGGGGATTTTCGCTCCAAGAATACTTGCATCGGTATAACCGAATATACATGACGACGGCTTAACACAGGGAAGCAGGGAAGACGGGATGTTGAAGATATTCAGCAGCTCCTCGTCCCACTGAAGCGTATTTATATTAAACAGCATTGTTCTGGATGCGTTGGTGTAATCCGTAGCATGCACCTCGCCATCGGTGAGATTCCAGATAAGCCAGCTGTCTATTGTGCCAAAGCACAGCTCACCGAGCTCAGCCTTTTCTCTCGCGCCCTCAACGTTGTCAAGTATCCACGCGACCTTTGATGCGGAGAAATATGGGTCAAGCAAAAGACCTGTCTTGCCTCTGACAAGCTCCTCAAGACCTTGATTTTTAAGCTCACGGCAGTAATCTGCAGTGCGTCGGCACTGCCAAACGATTGCGTTATATATGGGCGCACCGGTTTTTCTGTCCCAAACAACAACCGTTTCACGCTGGTTGGTGATGCCTATACCGCTGATGTCCTCCCAAGAGCCGCCGATCTTCATAAGTGCCTCTGTGCATGCGGCAATCTGCGTCGACCAGATAGCCATAGGATCATGCTCAACCCATCCCTCACGAGGGAAAATCTGGGGGAACTCACGCTGTACAAGACTGACGATGTTTCCGTCTTTATCAAAGATGATAGCCCTAGAGCTTGTGGTGCCTTGATCTATTGCCATAATATATTTTCTCATGGTGTTCTCCGATCTGCATTTTCTTTACAAAACCATTATACAATATATTTTTTGTTATTTCAATAGAAAAATAAAAAGAAGACCCGAAAAGGTCTTCTTTTTATCAAAGCCATGATTATCTGATCTCAACGGTAACACGCTTACCGCAGGTGTTAGCCGCCGCCTTCATAATCTGACGAATCGCCTTGGCAATTCTGCCGTGACGACCGATAACCATACCGGTATCGTCCTCTGCAACGGTAAGAACGAGCTCAATGTCGTCACCGTTAACAGTTTCCTCAACCACCACGGCATCGGGAGTGTCAACTATCGCGCGAGCGATGTCGGTAAGTATTTTCTTGAAATCCATTTGGGTTACCCGTTTTCGTGAAATTACTTAATGATCTCGCTCTTCTTAAGAAGAGATCTAACAGTCTCGGTGGGCTGAGCGCCGTTTGCAAGCCACTTGGTAGCCTTGTCAGCGTCAATCTTGATATCAGCGGGATTGGTGAGGG
>JAGCLY010000017.1 GCA_017646745.1 Clostridia bacterium | reverse complement strand
TACTTTAACTATTACGTTCTCAATGATTTCATGTTTTAATCAAGGAAATAATCCCGATGACAATCAGCAGGGATCGGGAAATAATAATGTAGACGATACTAATAAACCTGACAATAATCCGGCTGACACCCCTGATGACAATACTGATGACAATCCCGGTAACACTCCCGGTCAGGATCAGCCCGGCTCTGATACAGCCACCGAAAGCGGTGAAAAAATTATCAACGTTTATCTTATCGCAGGTCAGTCCAACGCGGTTGGCTACGGTATGGATACAGGTAGAAAGATTGCTAACTCTGACGAGAGATTTACAGAGGGATTTGAAAACGTTCTTTACTATGCATCTCTTGAACGCTGGAACGGTGAGAAGCTTGATCAGGGCTTCCAGCCTGTAAAGCTCGGTATGGGTGTTGCTGCCGACCGCTCGGGTGCAGAGATCGGTATTGCCTCATCTATTGCCAACAATGGCGAGATGAACGCAATTATCAAGTGTGCTCAGGGTGCAACCCACCTTTATCCCGATACACAGTATGACGTTTCCAGAACCTATGGTACATGGACATCCCCATCTTACATTGCAAAGCACAACGTTGACCTCTCCGAGAATCCCATGATTGGTTATATGTATACCCGATTTGAGAATACTGTCAGAGAGGGAATCGAGCTTCTTATCGCTGAGGGCTATACCCCTGTTATTAAGGGTGTATGGTGGATGCAGGGTGAGGCAGAGATGTTCACCGTAACAATGGCATCGGCTTACAGAGAGCTTTATACAACTCTTATCGAAGACACGAGAAATATGCTTAGCGACGTGACCGGTTATGATTGTAGTGATACACCCTTCATCTGCGGTCTTCCTAAGTGGAATACCAATAACAGCCCTGCTCCCACATATCAGAATATGGTCAGAACTGCTATGATGACCGTGGCAAACGAGATGACTAACGTTGGTTATGTTGACTGTATGCCTCTTACTCAGCATGATGACTGGCACTTTGATGCAGCAGGACAGAAGTACCTTGGCGAGAAGTTCGTTGAGGGACTTAAGGAATTCGAGAGTGAAGAGAGCTTTGAAACCAAGCTTAGCATCGATAACAAGATCGAGATCCTCGCTTCCGAAAAGGGACTTGGCTTTAAGGCTAATCTTACAAAATATAATCCCAAGAATAACTATTCTTACGGATTTATAGTTCTTCCCACCGCACAGCTTGAGGGTATCAACGGCGATTATATCGCAGCCCTTGACAAGGCAGGAATTTCTTACAAAAACATCTCCTCTACCGTTAAGGTAGATAAGCTTGACGGTGATTACTCTGACATCTACTTTACCTGCAGTATCACCAACATTGCATACGCAGATATGAATACATCCTTCACTGCTATCGCATACGTTAAGGATCAGTACGGCTCTTATCTCTACTCCTCCAGATACGTGTCCGACAGTATTGCCAGACTTGCCAGCCAGGAGCTCTATAATGAGGGTGCTGACGTCGAGGCATTGCAGAAGATCGTTAATGCAGGTATCAATTACATGAACGGACGTCCTGTCGAAAGTGCAGAGAACGATTCCGAGCTTGAGATCTATGCAGATGACATTACCCTCGTTCATTCCGAGGCAGTTTCCGGTCAGAAGCTTCAGTATAGCTTCTCCACAAATGCGGGTTACTTCGTAAGAATTTACTCCGAGAATCCCGACATCGTTTCCATCACCGAGGACGGCACTATGCTTTCCCGTCAGGTGGGAAATGCAGTTATCGTAATCGAGTGCGCAGGTAAGACCAAGAAGGTCAACGTTACAGTTGAGCACTTCGAGAAGGATGGCGTAAGCTTTGACAGCCTTATCTCATCCGATGAGTATACAGGCGAGGTTGTTTATGCAACCAACGGCAGCCTTGAGGCAAAGTTCGCAGGTATGATCAAGAACGGCACACTTTATATGTCCTTCGAACTTGTACACGGCGAGTGGAGCCCATACAGCAGCCAGTGGTGGAACAACGATAACATTGAGTTCAAGCTTAATAATGGTGCATCCTATACCGTAGTATTCTACGAGGGTGTTGCAGCATTCTCTAATAACATCACTCACGGTGTTTCCAAGACCGAAAAGAATGGTGGCAGATACGTTACCACAGTTGAGCTTTGTGTTGAAAACGTTGACGATGCTTGCCTTCTCAAGGTTGGCTTCAACGGCGTAAACTTCGGTTGGCTTGGTGC
This sequence comes from Clostridia bacterium, assembly GCA_017646745.1. GTDB lineage: Bacteria > Bacillota > Clostridia > Oscillospirales > CAG-272 > UBA1740. The sequence goes on along the minus strand of JAGCLY010000017.1, from coordinate 1,242 downwards.
AATCTGGCACAACGATCTAAACCTTGCATACGTTACCGCTGATGGTATCGTAAGAGAAAAGCCTGTTGATCTTGGCAACGGTATCGTCCTCGACGGTAAGTATGACGAGTCAGTTTATACCGAGGCAGTAAAGAGTAACAAGGTTGTAGCAAATGCAAATGGTGCAGACGTTGAGATCATCGGTACTCTTACTGATGGCGGTGTTCTCTTCGGTGTTACCGTAAATCACACTATCGCTCCTGACGTTCCTCTCGTAGAGCCTGCAGATTGGTTCAGATATATGAATATTGAGTTCCACTTTGGCGGCTCGGATGTCCAGTTTATTGCTATTGCAAATAACAGAAATTCACTTGGTAAGATGTTTACCTATTGCAACACTGTTACAACAGACGCAGGTTATACTTCTACCTTCGAAATTTATATTCCCTTTGAGGCAATTGGTGTAAAGGCTGACGTTCAGTCTGTAAGCTTCACAGCTCGCGGTTGGTTCGAAACAGGCTGGTGCGACCTTCTTAATAACTCTTGGGATGCAACTCACACCGTTTCTAAGGACGGTATTACTGAAATCACCAAGTAAGGGAGATTTTTATGAAATTTAGAATTTTATTACTTGTTTTAGTTCTTGTAGCTATGCTTCTTTGCTCCTGCAAGCATACTCACAAGTTCTCCGACAGCTATAACTACGATGATATTTATCATTGGCATGAGTGCAGCTGTGATGAGAAGAGTGATTATGAGCAGCATAGCTGGAACAACGGCGCGGTAACTCTTCAGCCCACAGCAGATAGCGAGGGCGAGAGATTGTTTACCTGTACAGTATGCCGTGCTAAAAAGACAGAAAAGATCGACAAGCTCGGTGCTGATCACACCCACGTTTATGACATCGTTAACTATGACCAGGACGGTCACTGGAACGAGTGTATGTGCGGTGACAAGCAGCAGCGCGCAGCTCACATCTGGAACAGTGGTGAGATCACTACATATCCCACCCTTGAGACCGAGGGTGTAAAGACCTTCAGCTGTACTGTATGTGAGTACAAGAGAACCGAGAAGGTTGATAAGCTTGACCCCGATCACACCCATGCTTACGATACCGAGAAGAACGATGAGCACGCTCATTGGAACGAGTGTATCTGCGGCAGCAGAGAAAACGTACTTAATCACTCTTGGAATGAGGGGGAGATTACAACTCCCGCAGGCGAAAAGGAAGCAGGCATTAAGACCTTCACCTGTACCGACTGT
>JAGCLY010000016.1 GCA_017646745.1 Clostridia bacterium | reverse complement strand
GCACTTCGTGCTTTGCTTCGGTATCCGAAGCGCTCTCGTAGCAATCTGCACTCACTCGCTCACAAGCGAGCTTGCAGCCTCGTATCGCTTGATTATGTAGCCTCCGGCTCAAACCGGTCGTTGCAGACTTGAGCCTGACGGCTCAAAAACAAAAGAGAGATAACCGCGAGGGTTATCTCTCTTTTGTTGGTGGAGCATCAAGGACTCGAACCTTGGACCGACCGGTTATGAGCCGGTAGCTCTAACCAACTGAGCTAATGCTCCAAATAATTTGGACTAAGTTATTGTATCAAAAAAATACCGCTTTGTCAATAGGTTTTTCCAAAAATGTCAAATATATTAGACTGCACTTTTCGACAAAAGTCATATGGGGATATTTACTTTTCCTCTGCGTTGTGATAAAATAAATGCGAAATAATAACTTTTGAGGAAAAAATGAAGATTTACTATCCTGCTTATTATAAAAGCTTTAAATGCATCGCCGACAAATGCTCTCACAGCTGCTGTGTAGGCTGGGAGATTGGCGTTGATGCGGAAACTGCAAGAAGATATGAAACGCTTGGCGGCGAGCTTGGCGATGATATTCGGTCGCACATTTGCGACGGATCTATTGCGCTTTGTGATGACGGTCGCTGTCCCTTTCTTGAAAAAAGCGGACTTTGCCGCATAATATCTTCTTTGGGTGATGAATATACCTCGCTTATCTGCCGTGAGCATCCCAGGTTTTATCACCGTGTAGGCGACAGAATTGAGTGTGGCATCGGTCTTTGTTGCGAGGAGGCCTGCAGAATTATTTTGTCAAGCGATGCCTACGACGAATTTTATGAGGCAGAGCATAATTGCCAGATCGCCGATGAAACCGATTTTGACACCTTAGCTCACAGAGAGCATATCTATTCCATCCTTGCCGATGAGCGCATGAGCTACGGTGAGAAAAAGACTAAGATAATTACCGAATATGCTCTGTCTGACATTTCATTTACCGATGATAGCTTTAACGAGGCCTTTTCCGAGCTTGAATATCTTGACGAGGCGCATCATAAAATTATAAAGGTTGGCGCATCCAATATAAATGACGGGCAGGGTGCTGTGCTTGAGCGTATGCTGGCATACCTTGTTTTTCGTCATGTAAGCGTGGCAGAGGGTGCTGATAATCTGCGGGCGAGAGTTGGTTTTTGCCTGCTGCTGTGCTCTGTGATGGAGAATCTTTTATCCGATACAGATTCTGCCTTTGCCGCAATCTGTGAGTGGGCTCGTATTATCTCCGAGGAAATAGAGTATTCCGAGGACAACACCGCCGCACTTGTTTTTGAGATAGAAAGCCGTATTTGACATATTTTGGAACACCACTTGTAGAAAATATCTAAAATTGTTATATTGTTTTTGGTTATTTTTTCAAATTTCCTATTGACAAATCCAAATTTTGTGAGTATAATATAGTGTGGTTAGCGGCTGCTAACTGCAATTTGCTTTTAGGAGAAGTATATGAATTTACTTTTGGTTGAAGTGGGAAGGGAATATACCGTCGATCGTATTGATACAGGCGACGAGGAGCTTGATAGCTTTTTGTTCTCCCTCGGCTGCTATGCCGGCGAGCCCATCACCGTTATTATGCGAAGAAAAAGCAATCTGACCGTTTCCATTAAGGATGGCAGATATAATATAGACAGAGGCCTCGCAGAAGCTATAACCGTCAGATAATTTTTTTATTTTGACCGGTGGTTAGCCGAGGCTAACTGGACAACGGATTATTAATTAGTTTACATATTTTAGGAGAAAAAATGAGAATTGCATTAGCGGGCAATCCTAACAGCGGTAAAACCACTATGTATAACGCTCTTACCGGCAGTAGCGAAAGGGTCGGAAACTGGGCGGGCGTTACCGTTGATAAAAAGGAGCACCCAATTAAAAAAAGCTACTGTGACGGAGCAGATGAGCTTATTGCGGTAGATCTTCCGGGCGCATACTCTATGTCGCCCTTTACCTCGGAGGAGAGCATCACATCCTCATACGTTAAAAATGAGAGTCCCGACGTAATAATCAACATCGTCGATTCTACCAATCTTTCAAGAAGTCTGTTCTTCACCACTCAGCTCCTTGAGCTTGGAGTGCCTATGGTGGTAGCTCTTAACAAGACCGATGCCAATGAAAAAAAGCATAACAAGATTGATGCGGCGGCTCTTTCCCAAAAGCTCGGTTGTCCGGTTGTTGAAACAACATCTATCACCGGTGAGGGACTTAAGGTGCTTGTTGCTTCTGCTGTTGCTGTTATCGGTAAGGGGCAGAAGGCACCCTATATTCAGAAGGGAGTTAACCTTAATGACAGGGCGGCCGTGATCAATGCGGATAAAAAGAGATTTGCCTTTGTAAACGGCATCGTTAAAGCCGTAGAAACCAGAAGGGTGCTCACCAAAGACAGAAATGCGCAGGATAAGGTGGACGAGATTCTTACCAGCAAGTGGTTCGGTATACCGATATTCGCCGTAGTTATGTTCCTTGTGTTCTGGATCTCACAGGTGGGGCCCGGCGTATGGATTGCAGATCTGCTTACCGGCTGGCTTGAGGCAGGTCAGGAGGCTCTTGCCACTCTGCTTCAGGGTGACGGTAAAAGCCTTGATATCTGGAGCTCCATGCTGGTAGACGGTATTATCGGCGGATTTATCGCCGTGGTCGGCTTCCTTCCCTTGGTAATGGTAATGTACTTCCTTATCGCTCTCCTTGAGGACTGCGGATATATGGCACGTGCGACCGTTGTGCTTGACCCTATTTTTAAGAAGGTTGGACTGTCAGGCAAGTCGGTTATTCCCTTTGTCGTAGGTACAGGCTGCGCTATCCCCGGTGTTATGTCATGCCGTACTATTCGTAACGAGCGTGAGCGCAGGGCTGCAGCATTACTCGCTCCCTTTATGCCTTGCGGAGCAAAGTTGCCTGTAATCTCACTCTTTGCCGGTGCGTTCTTCGGAGGCAATGCCCTTGTTGGTGTTTCAATGTATTTTGTGGGCATTTTTATTATTCTTGTTTGCGCTCTGCTTATTAACAAGCTTACCGGCAACAGGGCAAAGAAGTCTTATTTTATCATCGAGCTTCCCGAATACAAGGCGCCCAGTCTGCTTCGCGCGGCTAATTCCATGCTTCAGCGTGGCTGGTCCTACATAGTAAAGGCGGGCACTATTATTCTTGTTTGTAACTTCGTTGTACACGTGATGCAGACCTTTGACTGGAGCTTTAATGCGGTGACCGAGGGTGCGGCAAGCACGTCTATCCTTGCGACTATTGCTACACCCTTCTCTTATCTCTTCGCTCCCATTGTTGGAGTGGTTGCGTGGCAGCTTGCCGCTGCGGCTATCACCGGCTTTATTGCGAAGGAAAACGTGGTAGGTACTCTGGCGGTATGCTTCTCTATCTCCAATCTCTTTGACCTTGACGAGCTGGAGATGATCGCGGGTAATGAGAATGCTGTTGCAGCTGCATTTGGTATCAGTGGTGCGGCGGCTCTCGCATTCCTTATGTTCAATCTGTTCACCCCCCCTTGCTTTGCGGCGATCGGCGCTATGAATGCCGAGCTTAAGAGCAAAAAGTGGCTCTTCGCGGGTATCGGACTTCAGCTTGGAGTTGGATATTCTATCGGATTCCTTGTATACTTCTTCGGCACGCTTATTTCCGGTGACGGATTTGGTCAGATATGGATGCCTATTCTCGGTTGGTCTATTGTCGCTATCTTCGCGGCGGTTATCACCGTTCTGATTGTTAGAAAGAACAATGAAATAAATAAAAATAATATTGTGAAAAATAAGGAGGTAATGGTATAATGTTTGAGACATTAATTACTCTTATGATAATATCGCTGATCGTTGGCGGAGCTTTGCTGTACATTGCTAAGGCTAAGAAGTCCGGTCAGAAGTGTATCGGTTGCCCCAGCAGCAAGACCTGCTCGGGAAATTGCTCGGCAGATAATCAAGACACCGAAGCATCCAATGATAATACCGATCTTGAGGATCTTCTTTAATATCAAAAAGAGCGCCTGTATAAGGCGCTCTTTTATTGACAATAAATTTGTTTAGTGATATAATAGATGCAAAATGTTAATTAACAGAGGTTTGCTATGGAAAAACTTTTACATTTACTTGAAAATGATGCTACTCTTACTCACAAGGAGCTTGCTCTTATGCTCTCCAAGGAGGAGGGAGATATTAAGTCTATGATTCGCCAGCTGGAAAAGGATGGTGTCATCCTCGGATATAAGGCAATCGTTGACTGGGATAAGACCGAGAAGGAAACCGTAACCGCCCTTATTGAGGTAAAGGTTATGCCCCAGCGTGACGACGGATTTGATAAGATTGCAGAGAAGATTCAGAACTATCCCGAGATCAAGGGTCTTTACCTTATGTCGGGCGGCTTTGACTTTACCGTTCTTATTGAGGGCAAGACTATGAAGGAGGTTGCTTACTTTGTAGCGAGAAAGCTTGCCCCCATTGAGTTCGTTACCGCAACCGCAACCCACTTTGTTCTTAAGACCTATAAGTATAACGGTGTGATTTATAATTCTCCTAAGAAGGATCTCAGAGAGAGCGACGGTATATGATAGATCACGAGTTAATGCTTTCCGATACGCTTAAATATATTAAGCCGTCGGGAATCAGAAAATTTTTTGACCTGCTCGCTGATATGGGTGACGTTACAGCTCTTACCGTCGGTCAGCCCGACTTTGTAACCCCCTGGCATATCAGAGAGGCGGCTATTCAGTCGCTCGAGCGAGGTCACACCTATTATACCTCCAACTCGGGTCTGCCTGAGCTGAGAGCTGAGATCTGCTCTTATATGAAGCGTAGATTTGACCTTGACTACACCCCCGGCGAGGCGCTTATAACCGTCGGCGGCAGCGAGGCTATTGACGTTGCTGTGCGTTCGCTTGTAAATCCCGGTGACGAGGTTATTATTCCAATGCCCTCCTTTGTATGCTACGAGCCTATTGCAAGAATGGCGGGGGCGGTGCCTGTAATTATTAATACCAAGGCGGAGAACGGCTTTAAGCTTACCGCCAATGAGCTTCGCGCGGCGATTACTCCGAAAACCAAGCTTCTGGTTCTTCCTTTCCCCAATAATCCCACCGGTGCGATTCTTGAGAGGGAGGAGCTGCAGGCTATTGCCGAGGTGCTGAGGGGCACCAATATTGCAATCCTGTCCGATGAGATTTATGCCGAGCTGACCTATGGGAAGCGTCACGTTTCTATAGCATCTATCGAGGGAATGAGGGAGAGAACTATTATTGCCTCCGGATTCTCCAAGGCTTATGCTATGACCGGTTGGCGTCTTGGCTATCTTCTCGGCCCTGCTCCGTGGATAAAGCAGATGACCAAACTCCATCAGTATGCAATAATGTGTGCGCCTACCGTTTCGCAGTTTGCCGCTGTGGAGGCGCTGAAAAATGGAGATGACGATATTGCCGGCATGGCCGCAGAGTATAACAGGCGCCGTGTGTTTATCACCGAGGGGCTTCGTGAAATCGGAATTGAGGTTATGGAGCCACAGGGGGCATTTTATATTTACCCCTATATCGGTGGCTTTGGTCTCTCCTCCGAGGAGTTCTGCCAGAGATTGCTGATGGAAGAAAAATGCGCTATCGTTCCCGGCACAGCATTTGGTGAGTGTGGCGAGGGGTATGCCAGAATTTCTTATGCGTATTCTGTAAGACATATCGAGGAGGCACTTGAAAAAATCAAGCGATTTGTCGATAAATTGAAATAAAATAGGCGGTTTTGCTAACATTTGTTTGCAAAACCGCTTTTCTTTATGGTTTGTATGTTATTTCTTGCTTAGCTCTACGCCGAAAATTTTGGCGAGCAGGCGGCGCAGGACCTTTGGCGAATTCATAACGATGATCTTCATTCCTATCTCCTTTCCTTTTGCCGTTCTGCTTTTATTATATGAGTGGGCGGCCTTTAGGTTTACTATTCCTCATCTATTCTTATTACGCATACGCTCATATCATCTCTTGAGGTGGAGCATTTCTTTGCCTCGCATAGTATTCGCTTTGCAAATTCGTCAAGACCTCGCGGTATTTCCTCGCCCAAAAGCAGTAACAGCCACGGTGCGTCCTCGGTGCTTTGTGATATTCCGTCGGACAGCATAATAATATGATCTCCGGCTCTGATTTCCACCTTGGTTTTCTCGGTATCGGTGGACTGTAGCAGACCCAGCGGAGCAGTTTGGGATTTTATGCGGAAGATTGAGGATTCTCTTTTAATATATGATGGGGTAGCACCGCTTTTAAAGAAGCTTCCGTTTCCGTTCAGCAGATCCAGCTCAAAAAGATCTACGGTGGCCGAGCATTCCTCTCTTGTTGATCTTATGCTGTGATTTAGCATGTGAAGCATCGGATCCTTGACTTTGCCGGATCTTACTGCGCTTTTGATAAACTCCGAAACAAATTCCGACGTCTCCTTTGCTACCTCGCCGCTTCCCATTCCGTCCGAAATCAGAGAGTAGAAGTAGTCGTCCTCTGACTCAAAGCAGGATATTGTATCGCCTGAGGCCTCCTTGTCGTTGCCGGGCGCTGCTGCGGTGGCAAAGCTTACTTTATATTTACGCTTGATTCCACATTCCATAAGCACCATTTTACCTCGGCGGAAATATTCCGGCGTGCCAAGTCTTACCTCTGATGCGTTTTCTATGCTTTTTCTTAGCTCGAATGAGGAGATTTTCGTTCCGCTTTCGTCTTCTCCTGCTAAAATAAAGTGCTTTCTTCGGTTTCCGAATACACGGATAACTCCGTTTTCAAAGCCACAGCCCTGAAATGCCTCTGTCAGCGCTCCTGTCATTCTGTTGTCAACCGTTTTTTCCTCCAGATCGTCGCTTCGAGCCTGACATATAAGCCTTGAAATCAGGTCGTATTCTATTGCGCCGGTGGAGTTTTGCATAAGATAGCTTTCCTGTTCTATTCTGCTTATCTCGCGGTTAATTTCCTCGGCTATTTCCTTTGCCGAGGCGCAAAATTCGGTGTCGCTGTTAATATCCTCTCCGCTTAGCCTTTTTCCCTCGGCAAGCACGGCTGAGATGCGCTCTGCGTTTTTAATGACAGGGCGCACGTCCTCTCTTGCACAAAGTCCTACCTGCGAGCATCCTGCGCAATGTCCTTGCGCTACGTTGATAACGATATCACGGCATTCCTCCTTGGTGAGATGTACGGGCGCTCTTGCGTGGCGGTTTATTACTCCGGATATATCAGCCAGGGTGGATTCAACAGAGCCCAGACTGCCTACGTACTCGTTCTGGTACGCCAGCGCCATTGTTCCAACCATATCCTGGGCGAGGTCGTCTGTGCTTGTATCGGCAGATTCCTCTTTCGGCTGCTCCCTCGACTGCTTTAGCATTGGCATAGCCAGGGCCGAGGCTATCAGATATTCCGGTAGGGTGGTAAGCAGTCCGTTCAGCCCGTCGGCATATGCGCTCCAGGCGCAAAGGGCCACTCCTCCGGCTATTATTGCATATCCCGAGCCGAATCCGGCCATTACTCCGGCGCAGAGTCCCGCCAGGGCAAATGCTACCGACAGCGGCCCGGATAGGCCGAGTGATGAGATGAATCCGACCGCCAATCCTCTTATTGCGCCGAACCTTTTTGCTACCGTGAGGGTAGCGATTCCGCTGAAAACATATGACAATGATATTCCAAAGATGCTCACGGGCTTAAGCGACAGGCTTATGAAGAAAATAAGAGACAGGGCAGAGGCCTGGAAAAATATTCTGTCGTATTTTTTCTGTCTTTCTGCGGTAGAAAGCTTTAATAGATCGTTACCACCGGTTACAAGATCGTTAAGCGATATACCGGTGTTGCATATACCCGACAGAATAAAGGTCAAAATCGGGGTGAGAATTACCATAACCAGGCCGAATAGCATGCTCGCCTCGTTAAGCCCCCTCATCAGAACCTCGTATACACCCACTACGAATCCGCTGAGCACAGATAGAGATATTCTCAGCAGTAGCGTTTCATTGAACAACACCGCGCCGTTTTTGTCCGATGCAGACACGGCTAACCTGAGCATAGCGGTTATTACGACCGCCACGGCGAATATTATGCCGTCCCTTCCCAAAGAAAGTGCGCCGATCGTTGCCCCTGTCAAGGCGGGCCATACCGCTGTGGGAAGCATGGCTACAAATGCTATTCCCAGTGGCCTTGCGCCCAGCAACAGCTGACATCTGGATAAAATAAAGCCTACCGTGAATACAGCCAGATCCAGGGCAAGTGCCCGTCCGTCCCCCTTTATATTTTCACCGGCCGAGGTAATGCTTGACTTGATGCGTGAGAGTATTCCTTGGCCCTTTGATTTTTCCATTTCGTCATTTTGCTCTAATGGCTTGTCCATATACTTTTCTTACCTTTCAAAAGAGTTTAGACTATTATATATCTAAAGGAAAGAAAAAAACGCCGAAAAGCGCCGTCGAGATATGACGCATTTCGGTATGTGTAATATAGCCTCGAAAAAGCTTGGAGAAGTGTCGGATTTTTGCTCGATTGGCATCGCTTTTTGCGATAAGTAGACCTGCATAAAATGCTCTTTAGCGGTAATAATTTACTTGATACCAAATAAAGGAGGAATTTTTATGACACTTAATCAAAAGGAAACTACCCTGTTATCCGATCTTAAGTCGCAGGAGCAGCTTTGTATTGAAAAGTACAACAAGTACTCTCAGCTCGCTCACGACCCCGAGCTTAAAAATCTGTTTACCACCCTTGCGCAGAATGAGCAAAAGCATCTGGATACGATCAATCAGATTCTTGGTGGCACCGAGGTAAAGATGCCCGATCAGTCGCCCTCTGCCGTACAGGCGAAGCTGCAGTGTAAAATGTCAACCTGCAATGAGGCTGAGAAGAAAAATGATGCATATCTTTGCAAGGATGCTCTTTCTATGGAAAAGCACGTGTCCGGCGTGTATAATACAGGCGTGTTTGAGTTTTCCAGTCCCGTCCTTCGCGATACTCTTGCTCATATTCAGAAGGAAGAGCAAAACCACGGCGAGCAGCTTTATAACTATCTTAGCTGTAATAATATGTATTGTTAAAAAACAAAAGCGACCGTTGACCCGGTCGCTTTTGTATCGGTTTTGTTATTAATCCTCGTCCTCGTCGTCATCCTCAACGGGTCTGTCCTCGTCCTCGTTGAAGTTCTGCACGAGCAGTGCGTTGGTGTAATAAGAATCGCCCATTTCGCTGACGAAGGAATATTCGTCGTTGTCTGCGTCGTAAAGCTGACCCTTGAGGTACAGTCGCTTTCCTGCCTTGCAAAGGATCTCAAGAAATTCATCTGTGTGGAACTCGTCGATCTCCACACCGTAATCGTCGTTGGAAATTATGATGTTGACCTCGGCACTTGCATCTGCTCCGTCGTAGTCGTCATCATAGCTGATATAATCTGTAGAAAATTCAAAGAACTCGTCAAGCTCGCCTGATTTGAGGTAGTTTACGAAGTTCTTTATCTCGGACTTTGCGCCCGTTGCTCTGATTTCAAAATAAAGCTCATCGTAGAGTGTCATGATGAAAACCTTTCTGTATGTTTTTTGCGAAAAGAGTATAACATAGACTATTATTTTTGTCAATATATTTTCATAAAATCATTTGCTTCCTTTATTATAATATCGCGCGCGGGGCACTTTGTTACATGATATAAAAATAATCTAAAAAAATTATAAAAAAATTTCAAAAATCTATTGACAACATTAAATCTTTATTGTATAATAGGTAAGCCGAATTTCGATCGGCAGCTTGATCATTGAAAATTGAACAACAAGAAAATAAGAATTAAGACATTGTGTTTCGGGGGAGACCTCGAAACGGTGTAGTTCTTGTCAAACACATTGAGAAAAACTCAAAAGTAAGAAGAAGCTAGATTAAAGATAGCTCTG
>JAGCLY010000015.1 GCA_017646745.1 Clostridia bacterium | reverse complement strand
CAGACAAGTTTAATTTCGAGTACGTTGCAATCACTCTCCGTGAGAGCCGTTCGGCATTCGATAACGGCTGGTCCGCAATGCTTTACGACGTTAAGGCAGGCGAATACTGTTTCTCGAAGAAGTACGACCTCCACATAATCGACCGTGTAGGCGGCGGTGACTCCTTCGGCGGCGGCCTTATCTACTCCCTCCTTTCCGGCAAGGATACTCAGGGCGCAGTAGAGTTCGCAGTTGCAGCATCCGCACTTAAGCACTCTATCGAGGGCGACTACAACATGGTTACTCTCGCAGAGGTTGAGAAGCTTGCAGGCGGCGACGGCTCGGGCAGAATTCAGAGATAATATCTATAAAACAAAAAAGGGAGGCTTCGGCTTCCCTTTTGATTAATTATTAGCAAGCGGAAGTGAAAAGCATGAAAAAAATAAAAATATTCTTAGCGTCATCTATCACAGAATTAAAAAACGAACGAAGAGAATTAGAGCTATTCATCCGAAATGTAAGTGATCATTTTGAAGAAAAATATAATGTTAAGCTACAGCCCTGGCTATGCGAAAACATTGATGAAATATACACAAAGCGCAGAAAGCAAGATGAATTTAATGACTTAATTAGATCATCAGATTTTTGCTTCTTCATCTTTTTCACTAAGGTTGGAAAATATACCCGCGAAGAGTTTGACATTGCTAGAAAGCAATTCGAAGAAACCAACAAACCAAAAATATACACATATTTTAAAAACATTGAGGACGGTGAATCGGTAGATCAAGAAATCTTCACTTTTATGGAAGAGCTAAGCGAAGTCTTCGGCCATTACTACAGTACATTTTCTCACATTGAAACCATAAAGCTTAGACTTCTTTTAAGTCTTACTTTAGAGCATTTAGACTTTGTAAAAATTTCAGTAAATGACGGAAAATGTCTTGTTAATAATCACCCCGTGATGTCATTAGACAACGTAGCGGAATTTGCAAACAACCAGCACTTGTCCGCCTTGATGCAAGAACTTCAAGACGTAGAAAAGGAGTATTATGAGCTCAGATGTCAGCTTGACAAAAAAATAGCTGACGCAGAATTTCATAATCGTTACATCGGTGTTTCATCACGCCGAAAGCTTCTTTTAGATGAAATTGATGATCTTCAAAAAAAGATTTTTACTATTTCTCTGCAAATGGTAAAAGATGAAATTCACGGTGTAATTTCCGATAGACAAAGAAGAGCCTATGAATTGTTTGAAAAGGGTAAATACGAGGATTGCCTTTCAATACTGAATTCAGAAGATATTGATAACGACTTTTTTAAAGCCAGAGCTAGAATCAAGGAACAAGAGGTAGCAGTCTGCCGAAAATATATCAAAGAACATAAAACAGCTATTGATATTATCAATACCATTACAAATTGTGATGAAAAATGGCGCAGAAACGAAATAGAGAAAAGATATCGAAAAATAGTACCGGTTGTTTTCGAAATGGGCATAGAGCTTAATGTGGCAAACGAATGTGGTCTTTTTTATGAGGAACTGATAGAACATAGCGAAGAACCTCGTGTTAGTAATTATGTTAAGGCGCTTAATTATTATAAAAAGGTTTTGGATATCAGAGAAGCTCTACCAATTGATAAAGACAACAGCATTTTGGATTTAGCGAAAAGTCACTCTCTGATTGAAAACATATTACGAATATTAGGTCAGCATGATGCTAGAAGATTTATTCAAAAAGAAGCATTAGAGTTATGTGAAAAAACACTTGAGCAACATGAAAGTAGAATTTTCCACCTAAAAAAGTCAATAGAGTTGTGTGAAATTGCCGAAAATGAAAATGGCGAGGAATTTGATTTTGACCTTGTATATCAATCGGCAACAAACTATGCAAGTGCAGCCTTTTATTACGAAGATTATGAAATCATTCCTCAACTAGAAGAATACTACTATAAGAAATTAGACGATTTGCTAAGCAAACACGAAGTTGCTCTCTTAGATTCAAAATTCGAATACAATGAAAATCTTTTAAGCTCGTTTTTGATAAGATATCGCTGTCTGTCAAGCTATTATCAAAATCATAATAATCAGGAAAGAGCGCTAGAGCTTCTGTGGAAAGAAGTAAATATATGCAATGCCTATTTTGAAAAGAATAAAACAAAATATGGCACGCTCCTTGCATCAGCGTACTCAAGTCTTAGTACTTTTTACCATCGTGCAAATCAGTATGACAAATGCGAGCTATGTTACCTCAAAGAAATAGAAATCATGGAGGAGCTATTAAAGGAAGATCCTGATAACAACATATATGTTTTATCATACTGCTATACAACAATAACACAATTTTACTGTTATCGTATGAATACGCCTGAGAAAGCTGAAACATATTGTCTGAGAGATCTTTCATTATATCAAGAGTTGGTAACCAAAAAACCTGAAAAATATCTTCCAACGCTGATAAAAAAATATACAAACTTATGCCAGCTCTATCTCAAGATAGATAGATTTCAAGATGCCGAAAGATATTTGATTGATTCTATAAAACTTTGCAGAGCCCTAGATAAAATAGTTTATGCCGATAATATACACATAGTTTTAGGTGTATATGAAAATGCGCGGGAGGTTTATACTAAATTAAATCAACCGGAAAAGGCTGAGTATTACGAATCTCAGCGTTCTAGTATTTTTGAACATTGGCAGAAATCAAAATTATCAAGCATGAGCCTAGATATGTTATTATCCGATTTGTTGGATGATACGGATGACTGAAACTAATTACATCTTATCGATTTCCTTTTTTAGCATAAAAAGAGAGGCGATTTGCCTATCTTTTTTTACAACTATTTATTTTTCTTTCCTATAATCATTGACAAATGTAAAAATAAATGATACAATATTAAGGCATTGATTCGGTTTTACCTTTTAACGTAAAGACAGATTATTTTATCAAGCGCGACCGACGCCCCTATGGGATGATGAAAAAAGCAGATCTGTTTTTATACGCAACCAAACAAAAACGGCAGAGATTTATTGCATCTCTGCCGTTCTTTTTTTGAGATAAAAGGCTCGTGGTAGCTCGACCTTTCTTTTTTATACAAACAGCGGTCTTATCTGCTCGCCGCGGCGCATGGCGGCGACGGCTCGGGCAGAATTCAGAGATAATTTTTTGAAATAAAAAAAGACACGGATTTTTCCGTATCTTTTTACTTGTTGCTTGTATACTCGATAATATCCGAAATATTGCAATCAAGCGCCTCGCAGATTTTGTCAAGAATATAGCTGTCATAGCGAACAACCTTGTTCTTGTAATAGTTGTCGATTATTCTGAAATGGATTCCGGTTCTTTTTGAAACCTCGTACCTGGTTATACCTATTTTATTAATGTATTTATCAAAAGTAAGTCTAATCATTTTCTTCTCCCCTTTTTTATACATTTTAATAAATATATAACCAATTGACAATTCGACTATTTAGTTATATAATTATATAGTCACTTAACTATATATTTATATAAGGAGATGTATTATGAAAATATTAATTGCCGGATCACGGGGCATTACGAATTTTGACCTTTCGGAATATCTACCGAATGATGTAGAGCTTATTATTTCCGGAGGTGCATGCGGTGTTGACACCCTCGCAGAGCAATACGCCGACAAGCATAGAATATCCAAGCTGATTCTCCGCCCCGATTACAAAAGATACGGCAGAGGCGCACCCCTGATACGCAACCGCAAAATGGTGGATATCGCCGATACGGTGATCCTTATTTGGGACGGGAAATCGAGAGGAACGAAGCAGACTATTGAATATACCAAAAAGCTTGGAAAAGAGCTTATTCTCATTAAAGAATAAAACACAGCTAAATAATCAACCTAATTTATTATCTAATTTATTATATTATAAGGAATAACCAAAAGAGAACCGAGGCAAGGCTCGGTTCTCTCCTTTTATATAAATATAGGACGTAATTGTTTTCCCTCTCGCATGGCCGAAAGCGCCTCGGGAATGCGTGAGAAGTCGGCGACAAGAGAGTGGGGCTTGCCCTCGGGATCATCCTGGCGCATGGGGAGAAAATACACCGATCTGCGTGTCAGAAGTCTGCCGATGTTAGATAGATTCTGCGAAAGGCCGTCGTTGGTGGCAAGGGCGATAAGCAGAGGTCGGTCGGAGCGCAGATGCGCCTTTGCCGCCATGGTAACCGCCGAGTCGGTTATGCCGTTTGCCAGCTTGGCGAGGGTGTTGCCCGTGCAGGGGCAGATTATCATGGCCTCCAGCGGTCGCTTTGGCCCAAGTGGCTCGGCATCGGCAACAGTGCGGATAACCTCCCTGCCGCAGAGCGACTGTACCCGAGAGGCAAATTCCGAGGCAAGCCAAAAGCGTGTATCGGTGGCATAGGCACGCTCGCTCATTATAGGCTGAACCTCCTCGCCCGACTGTATCAGGCGTTCGAGAGCAACGAGAGAAGACGAAAAGGAACAAAAGGAGCCGCAGATGCAGTAGCCTATCATAATTTACCCTCCCTTATATTGCGCATTATAGCCTCGGCATAAAGCCGCCCTGCGGTTATGGGATAAAATGCCTCGGGAATTGAGGAGAGCTTTATCACCCTGTCGGAGGGAGTAAAAATACTGCCCGAGGCCAGGTCGATAATACGAAGCCCGGCCGGAATATCCGCCTCGTCAATCTGCCGTGCGGGGGCAGTATTAACAAGCAGGTCGAGGCAGGACAGGTCGGATATCTCACCCACGATTTCGGCAGAAATGCCGTTTTCACAAAGCTCCATGACCACATCGGGACGATTGGTATAGACGGTTATCCTACATCCAAATTGCAGCAGCAGCCTGACAAGTCGCATACCTATTCTGCCATATCCTACCACACCCACATGCATATCCGAGAGGCCCTTTTTACTGTTCATAAGAATGTATCCGAGAGCACCCACGGCCGTAAGAGAGGCATTGGCGGTGAGGAAATCCTCGTCGGTGGCGCCGTCATAGACATGGCACCCCTTACCCCCCGCGGCAAGGCAAAGCTCATAGGGAATGGAATAGCCCGCCACAGCATCCCCCCTCCTTAGCATGCATGCGATATCAACGAGTGATGTATTTGTGCCGCTGATGTATTTATTATCCCGTGTGGTGGGAATGGGCAACAAGATCAACCTGCCGTCAACACCCGACAGCCCCTCGGCAAGCATCCGCTTGCATTCAATCTGCCGACCTCCCATACCAAAGGTCAAAATTTCCATAAATATATCTTCCGTTATATAAATTGTGCATGTGCACATTTTCATTATATGAAAAAAACAATATTAAGTGAAAAAAAGACCGCCGAAGCGGTCTTTTTTGTATGTTTTGTAAAGTTTGGTTATTATTTTACAGCAATTCCCATGCCTGCGAAGGCGGTGGTGATGCTCTCAACAACGCCGGAAAGCTCCTGCTTGGTAAGAGTTCTCTCGTGAGAGATGAAGGAGAAGCGGAGGGTTACGGCATAGCTGCCGTCCTCACCGGTGTAAATATCCTTAACCCACATATCAGAGAGAATATCGCCTGCGGCAGCCTTGGCAGCAGAGGTCAGCTCGGTAAATGCAAGATTAGCGGGATCGGTAGCAAAGGTAACGTCGATCTCGATCTCGGGGAACTTAGAGGGCTCGGCATACTTGATGCGACCAACGGTGGTCTTGGCAAAGCTCTCGGTCTTGATCTCAAAGAATGCGATAGCGCACTTCTTGTCAATATTCTCGCACACGGTGGGGTGAGGAACGGCGATAAAGCCGATCTTAACACCGTCAACGAGGATGTCAAAGCTGTTTACGGGATGCTCAAAATCATAATCGGGATCAGCGGATACGAACTCGGGTGCCTTGTGAAGGATATCAACGCAAAGCTCTCTTACAGCATCGGCGGCACGCATGAAGAGCGCCTCCTCGCCAACAGTCTTGGAGTAAAGAAGCACACCGAGCTTATTCTGCTCGTCACACTCGCCATTCTCACGAAGACCGTCAACGGTGTGACCGATCTCGAAGATGCCGAAGTTATCACCATAACCACGGTTATCCTTTGCAAAGGAAAGGAGGGTGGGGATCATAGAACGGCGAAGGATTGCGTGATCGGGGGTCTGTGCGTTGATGATTCTAACGTTGTCGGGGGTGGTGATGCCGAGCTCGTCATTTCTCTTAATATCCGACCAGATGTAGGAATGAACCTCGTGGAGGCGGTAGCTCTTAACGAGCAGATCCTTCATTCTGTCCTCCTCGGACTTAAGAGTTTCCTTACGCTTAGGAAGAATAGGGCTCTCGGCGGTGAAGATCTCGAAGTTGTCATAGCCGTAGATACGGGTGATCTCCTCGATAATATCAGCCTTGATGGTAACGTCCTTTGTCGCTCTCCAGCTGGGAACAACGGCGGTGAACTTATCACCATCTACAGTAAGACCAAAGCCGAGAGAGGTCAGGGTCTTAACGATAGTGTCGGTGGAGATGTCGATACCTGTGTATCTGTCAACGTATCTCTTATCAAACTCAAGGGTGATGGTGGGATATCTCTTGGCATACACGTCGGTGAAGGAGGAGATAACTCTTGCATCGGGATCAAGGTCAAGGATAAGCTTAAGCACACGCTCGGTTGCCAGACGGCAAAGCTCGGGGTCGAGCATCTTCTCATATCTCTGAGAAGCGTCGGTACGAAGACCGAGACGGGTGGTGGTCTTTCTTACGGAAACACCGTCAAAGGTTGCGGACTCAAGAAGGAGAGAGGTGGTGTCATCGTCGATCTTGGACGCATCGCCGCCCATAACACCTGCAACGGCAACGGGCTGGTTGTCGGAGGTGATCATAAGCATATTCTCGTCAATATTTCTCTCAATGCCGTCGAGGGTTGCGAACTTGAACTCTGAGGGGAAGGTCTGCACCTCAATTTTATCAACCTTTGCGTTATCAAATGCGTGCATGGGCTGACCAAGCTCCATCATAACGTAGTTGGTAAGGTCGGCAAGGAAGTTGATAGCACGGCTGCCGCAGTAGTAAAGGCGGATACGCATATTTACAGGACTGATCTTGCGAGTAACGTTCTCAACCTTGATAGCCGAATAGCGGTAGCAAAGCTCGGTTGCCTTAACGTCAACGAGGACAGGGGGAAGGCTGTCGAACTGAGCGAGGTCAAGAAGCTCGGGGCACTTAAGAGTGCGGCCGGTAATGGTAGCAAACTCTCTGGCAATACCGTAATGGCTCCAGAGGTCGGGGCGGTTGGTAAGCGACTTGTTATCAACCTCGAAGATGATATCGTCGATGTCGTATACGTCCTTGATGTCGGTACCGAGAGCGATATCGTCGGTGATCTCCCAAAGGCCGGAGTTATCGTCGGAGATGCCAAGCTCTGCCTCAGAGCAGCACATACCGTAGGACATATAGCCGCCAACCTTACGGGGGGCGATAGTAATCTCTCCGATCTGACCGCCAACGATTGCGAGGGCAACCTTCATTCCCTCTCTTACGTTGGGTGCGCCACAAACGATGTCAAGCACCTCATCACCCTTATCAACCTTAAGCAGGTGAAGCTTCTTGGAATCAGGGTGATTCTCAACAGAGAGGATCTTGGCAACAACTACTCCTGAGAGCTGGTTGCCCTTTTCAATAATATCCTCTACCTCAGCGGTAGAAAGAGTGAAATTCTTAATAAGCGCCTTTTTGTCAAGGCCGGAAAGGTCAACAAAGTCGCCTATCCAATTCATAGATAAAAACATATTTTGTCTCCTTTCCTTAGATAGATTTGAACTGAGAGAGAGCCTTAAGGTTACCGGAGTTAAAATCACGGATATCCTTAACACCGTACTTCATCATAGCAAGTCTGGTAAGACCGAGACCAAAGGCAAAGCCGGAATACTTCTCGGTATCAATACCGCCCTCACGGAGAACGTTGGGGTGAATCATGCCACAGGGACAAAGCTCAAGCCAGCCGGAATTCTTGCAGGAGGGACAGCC
Organism: Clostridia bacterium; assembly: GCA_017646745.1. Taxonomy (GTDB): domain Bacteria; phylum Bacillota; class Clostridia; order Oscillospirales; family CAG-272; genus UBA1740. Next base: position 2,079 of record JAGCLY010000015.1, on the reverse strand, counting down.
CTCGCCGCCGCAGATCTCACAGCTGATGTCAAGCTCAAAGCCGGGCTCCACGAAGGGGAAGAAGCCGGGACGGAGTCTAACCTTAACGTCACGGTGGAACACCTCGGAGAGCATGGTCTTCATGAAGTAGATGAGGTTGGAGATAGAGATATTCTCGTCGATCATCATACCCTCAAGCTGGAAGAAGGTGTTCTCGTGGCAGGCGTCGGTGGACTCGTTACGGAAGCAACGGCCGGGGAAAATGGCACGAAGAGGTGCGCCATACTTCTTCATAATATAGTTCTGCGCCGCAGAGGTATGGGTCTTAAGCAGCTGACCGTTGTCAAGATAATAGGTATCCTGCATATCTCTTGCGGGGTGATGCTTAGGAATATTAAGAGCCTCAAAGCACTTGTAGTCGTCAACGATCTCGTCGTAGTTCTCGATGGTAAAGCCCATGGAGATAAACACCTCCTCAACCTCACGGGTAGCGAGAGTGATGGGGTGGTAGGAGCCCTGCTCTTCTGCAAAGCGGAGAGTGGGGTTATACTTCTTAGCCGAGCGAACCTTTGCAGCAATAGCCGCCGCGCGAAGCTGTTCGGTAGCCTTCTCTATCTCACCCTCGGCATAGGTCTTAAGGCTGTTGATAAGCTGACCTGCAGCCTTCTTGTCCTCAGCAAAGCGGAGCTGCTGCATCAGCTCAGCAACATATCCCTTCTTGCCGAGATATTCAATACGCAGAGCCTCAAGCGCCTCTTGAGAATTAGCCAGGGCAAGCGCCTCGGCAAAGCTTTTCTTAAGCTCTTCAATTCTAACTTGCATTTTATTTTTCCTTTCGGTGTCCGAAAAATTTTATCTAAAATAATTTAACTTATTAATTATATAATAAATATTTGATTTTGTCAATATTTTTTAAGAAAAGAAATGCGGCCGCCCATGGGCAGCCGCAAAATATATTCAGCAATTAATCAACGTTGGGTCTTTCAACAACGGTTGTGCCGTAATCGGTACACTTAACAGAATATGCAACGGTCTCTGAAATTCTGGTTGATACACCGTCATCCACAACTGTCAATTCAACATTAGCCTCACTTCTCATACCGGAAAGAGTACCGTCGGTGATGTAATACTCGGCGTATACGTCAAGCTCCATGCCATCGTTAATCTGATCCACCAAGCCCTCAAGAGCACCTGCAATCGCAGCCATGAAATACTCCTCGGATCTCTCACCAGAAAGGGCAAAGCCGTAACCGGTCTTGGTAAAGTAGGTGTAATCAAAATACTGACCGTAGAAGGGGGTAAGCTCCTCAAGGCTGTTATATCCCATCTCACGCAGATCCGCCTCTATCCATCCCTCGCCGGGAATGCTTACGTAGCAGATAGTCTCGCCGTCCTCGTCCTCTTCCAAGTAAACATAGAAGGTGATCGATTCTGTCTCACCGAATTCAGTTGCGGTCATGGTCTGCTCCATATAAATCCTGCCGGAATCAAACTTTACAAGGCTGGATACGATCATGGTCATGCTGAACATATCGTCACCGGTAAATCCGATGCCAGCAATGGTCTGCGTCTGCTCGAGAGTGCAGTTCTGATACTTCTCGTTGTTGAACACAGAGTCATAGTAGCTCTTGTTGATGGTGTTACCGTCCTCGGGAAGGGGCGCAAAGTACTTCCAATAACCGTCATACTTAATAACGTAAACGATAACTCTCTTTTCCGAAGGAGTCTCGGAGGCGCCGGATCTGGAATAAACAGAGGTCTTTCCAACAGAATATGTAACCTCCATTTTTTCAACAGATCTGTATCCCGCAGGAACAGAGTCGTCTATGTTAAGCTGCTCGATCTGCGATCTGCTGAGCTCGCCCTTTTCGTCAACCGAAAGAACGGTAGCCACGCCATCGCCGGAAAGCTCGTCGCTAACGAATGCGGTTGCTGCATCCTCAGCAGAGTCATAATTTTCTACCGATGCAACACCACTAAAGGTCTCGGAAATACCGTCAAGAGAATCTATGAAATCATTTCTGTCGGGATCCTCCTCCTTTTTATTATCATCGTCGTCCTTGTTGTCATCGTCGTCCTCGTCGTCCTTATCGTCCTTGT
>JAGCLY010000014.1 GCA_017646745.1 Clostridia bacterium | reverse complement strand
GGCTCTTGACCTTCAGCTTGCAAGAATTCTTAAGGTGCTTGATGAGGTTGGCGGCGTAGCTCTTATCACCGCCGATCACGGTAATGCTGATGAGATGTATGAGCTTGACAAGAAGACTAAGGAGCCTAAGGCGAATAAGGATGGCAGCTTCAAGGCTAAGACCAGCCATACTCTCAATCCCGTTCCTTTCATCGTTTATGACAACTTCTATGCTGATAAGTACACCTTAAAGCAGGGCAGAAGTGATTTTGGACTTTCAAACGTAGCTGCAACCACAGTAAATCTTCTTGGATATGACGCTCCCGATATGTGGGATGAATCTATAGTTAACTTCAACTGATTTTTTGCTGAAATACACAACAAAAATGCGGAGCAAGGCTATCTATGGGCATTATTGCTCCGCATTTTAGCTTGGTGTCTATTTTTTAGGTATCAAATTGGTAAATATCTTTTGAGAAGGATAAGGCATGAAAAAACAGAAAAAGAATAAAACATACAGACATCCTAATCGTTTGGTTTTTGCTCTTGCACGCTGGATATCCCGGTTTTTATGTAAGTTTGTCTACCATGTGAAGGTAGTCAGAAACGAGCTTGAAGGGAAGACCGGCAGATGTGTAATTATTGCGAATCACGAATCGATTATAGACGTGCTTCCTGCCTATGCCGTGGTTCCGTCTAAAACTCATTTTGTTGTCAGCAAGGCTATGATGAAATCTATGCCCATTGCTCCACTTATGGAAATGTGCGGTGCAATTGGAAAAAATCAGTTCCAGACCAGTGCTCTTGATATGCGTAGAATGAAGGCCGTGCTTGATCACGACGAGCCGCTTATGATGTATCCAGCCGGTCTTATGACAGAAAGCGGTACATCGACCCCAATTCCTCTTGCTACAGCAAAGGTTCTTAAATGGTTCAAGGCGGATATTTACGTCGCGCGTGTGAACGGTACATATCTTACTAATCCCAAGTGGGCAAAGGTAAAGCGCCGTGGCAAAATAACTATGGAGCTTTATAAGCTGGCATCGGAAGAGGAGTTCTCCGCGCTTTCAGATGATGAGGCGGCGGCGCTTGTCAGTGAGCATCTTTCCTTTGATGCATACCGTCACAACGAGGTAGAAAAGGTATATTATAAAAACGGTGACAACGTTGAAGGACTTGAGCACGTTCTTTATAAATGTCCCAATTGCGGCGGTGAGTTTACTATTTGGGTAAGAGGTAAAAATAAGCTTTGCTGTGAAGCGTGTGATTACATGGTAAAAAGTGATAATTACGGTCGGCTTTCTCTAGTTGGTGATGGCGATCCCATATATAAATATCCCAGCGATTGGCATTCATATATCGAGGAATCGGTTTATGAGTTTGTAAAGGAGCATCCTAATTTCTTCTATCAAACCCACGCCGAGATACATACCATAAATGAGAAAAAGCATAGGTACGAGCCTGTCGGTCACGGAATGATAGGCTTTGACTTTAACAGCTTTACAATGGAGGGAATTATTAAGGATAAACCGTTTACCGAGGAGATATCAACACAGGCATTTCCCATTCTTCCTTTCCGCCCCGGTGCGTATTTTGAGATACAGCACGGAGAGCAGATTTATCGTATTGTGCCGGATAATCCAAGCATTGTAATGAAGTGGATATTTACACTTAAGGCGACCTTCCGCCTGAAGCATGAGAATACATAAATTAAGGCTGCCCTTTAAACGGGGCAGCCTTTTATGTTTGGGTCGATAGATCCGCTTCCATATATTACATTTGACTTTACTATACAAAAATGGTATACTTATAGCAGAATAAATTTGGGTAGCAGGCCGCATTTTCTGCGGCGGCTTTTTTTGTTTCCAAGGTAAGAAGGGAGTGAGTCACGGTCGCGTCGGCAGGAAGCCGGCAAAACAAAAAGAAAGGAAGAATACTGTTTTGAAAAGAATATTGTCTTTAGTTTTATTAACGATTTTTTGTGTATCGCTTGTTGCGATTAATGCATCTGCCGCAATAACTCATACGGTAGAGAAGGGTGACAGTCTATGGCGTATTGCGGTTAAATATCAGGTTGGATTATCCGAGATAAAGGCCGCTAACAGCGGAATAAAGAATTATGATCTTATCTATCCGGGCCAGCAGATAATCGTTCCGACTGTCTCATCATCGGTGTCCGCTTATGAAGCAGAGGTTGTGAGCCTTATAAATGAAATAAGAAAAAATAATGGGCTGAAGCCTTTGGTCCAGGATTGGCAGCTGACAAGGGTTGCAAGATACAAATCTCAGGATATGAAGGATCTAGGATACTTTTCCCATACCAGTCCCACGTACGGTTCTCCCTTTGATATGATGCGTAGCTTTGGCATTTCATACAGGACTGCCGGTGAGAATATTGCAAAGGGTTATCAGAGTCCTCAAGCTGTTGTAAATGCATGGATGAATTCTCCGGGACATAGGGCAAATATACTTAATTCGTCATACACACATATCGGAGTTGGATACGTATCCTCGGGTAACTATTGGACACAGATGTTTATTTCAAAATAAATCAGTTAAGCAGCCATATTCCGGCATTAAGATATCCTGCAAAGATTATCCAAATAGCGTAGGGAATTTGCAAATATGCGGCAATGGGGCAGACCTTGCGGTATTCGAGTATGGTTTTTATTATGGTATAAAGAAGTGCAATAAGCACAATAAGTGCGAAAAACGCCGCCTGAAGTCTGAAAAATATTATACTCCAGCTGAAGTTGAGCACAAGGCTTACGCCATAGTAGATTAATCCATTTTTTGCCGCCTCGGGATATCTGTTTCTTTTTTGATATATCATAGCAGAGCTGATGCCCATTAGAATATACAGTGCGGTCCATACGATAGGAAACAAAGCGGACGGCGGCGCAAGGGGCGGTGTATTCAGCCTTCCGTAAATATCCATGCTGTCACGTGTAAGTGCTGCTGCAACGATTCCAACGGTCAGCGGTATTGCAATTGCAACAAGATAAGCTAAAGCATAGGGCTTTATCTTGCTCCAAAATTTTTTAAGTTTTTTAAGCATAAAAATACCTCCGTACTGATGCAAGTATATGCAATGGTACGGAGGTATATGTTGTTCTGCCGAAAATTATTTATCCTTATTTGGTTTTTAGTCCAAGAATTTCATCTTCCTTCCAGTTGTAAATCAGCGCAGGGCATTGACCGCCGATCTGGATTGTATAGGTAATTTTTCCGTCTTTGTCAAGAAAAGCCTCATAAATATATCCGAAGCAAATCTCGCCTCTGCGTTTGAAGTTTACAAAATCGCCTTTTTTATATTTTGCGTTCTCGGGATATTTATTCTTTTTAAACAGTTTATCAAAAAACATATAATCACCGCCTTTCATCTATATTTTACCATAAATACTTGAAAAAATCAATAGTTATATATAATATTGACAACACCTGATATAAGTGATATAATTTTATTATAAAACAACTTTTAAGGAGTCAATATGATTAATGTTGATAAGCTGTTAAGCGAGATGACTCTCGAAGAAAAGGTTTGCCTGCTTTCCGGACATAAATCCTGGTTTACCAACAAGGTTTCCAGAGTTGGATTGCCCAGTATCATGCTTACCGACGGACCTCACGGCCTTCGCAAGAAAAAGGCGGGTGACAAGGTTGCCGGACTCGGCCAAACCGAGCCTTCTACTTGCTTTCCTGCTGCCTGTACTACAGGCGCATCCTGGAATAAGCTTCTTCTTTATAAAATGGGTAATGCAATGGGTGAGGAGTGCAGAAGCTACGGTGTAAACCTTATTCTCGGCCCGGCTGTAAATATTAAGCGTAATCCTCTGTGCGGTAGAAATTTTGAGTATTTCAGCGAGGATCCTCTTATTACCGGTTTGCTTGGATCACATCTTACCCTCGGTATTGAGGATATGGGTGTTGGTACCAGCGTAAAGCACTTTGCTTGCAATAACAATGAGGCCAACAGATATTTTGGTGACTCTATTGTTGACGAGCGTGCCTTCCGTGAAATATATCTCAAGGCATTTGAGCCCATTATAAAGGATGGCAAGCCAGCAACCGTTATGTGTGCATACAATAAGGTTAATGGCAAGTATGCCTCCGAGAATTCAGAGCTTCTTAACGATATTCTCCGTGATGAATGGGGGTTTGAGGGGCTTGTAATGTCCGACTGGGGCGCGGTAAACGATAGAGTAGAGGGGCTTAAATGCGGCCTTGATCTTGAGATGCCCGGAGATATTGGACATAACCGTCAGGTAATTCTTGATGCAGTGAAAAATGGCGAGCTTTCTGAGGAAGTACTTGATAGAGCGGTTCTCAGAGTGCTTAGAATGATAAGAGACACCAGCAAAAACAGCGGCCACCTTCCTGAAAAGTTTGAGGAGCATGCTATACTGGCAAAAGAAATATCGACAGACAGCGCAGTCCTTATGAAGAATGAGGGAAAAGCTCTTCCTCTTGATGAGAGTGGCAGATATTTTATTGTTGGTGATATGTTCGAGAAAATGCGTTATCAGGGCGCAGGCTCATCTCTTATTAACCCATATAAGCTTACCACACCCAAAGATTCCTTTGACGCTCACGGCGTGAAATATGAGTATGCTAGGGGATATGACGTAGATTCCTTTGATGCCGATGCAGAACTTGAAAATACAGCGATTGATAGAGCAAAGAGCTTTGATACGATTATTTTCTTCGGCGGTCTTTCTGAGTATGCAGAGAGCGAAGGATTTGACAGAAAAACGCTCTCCCTTCCTGAAAATCAGATAAAGCTCCTCGACCAGCTTCATAAGCTTGGTAAGAAGATTATATTTGTTATGTTTGGCGGCAGCCCGGTAGATACAGATTTTGATCACTGCGTTGATGCTTTGCTTAACATGTATCTTCCCGGTGAGGCGGGCGGCGAGGCTGCATACGAGCTTTTATTTGGCAAGGTAAACCCATCCGGCAGACTTCCTGAGAGCTGGCCCGATCGTTATAGTGACGTTCCCTTTGGCGGCGAATTTACTAAAACAACCAATGACAGATATAAAGAAAGTATTTTCGTTGGTTATCGTTATTATTCCAGCTTCAACATTCCGTTAAAATATCCCTTTGGCTTTGGACTTTCATATACCGACTTTGAGTATAGCAATATGCAGCTTTGTCGTGACGGCGATATGATAAGAATTACTGCCGAGGTGGAAAATATAGGTAATGTATCCGGAGCAACTGTTGCGCAAATATACGTGAACGGTCCACATACCGATGTGGTTAAGCCTGTGCGTGAGCTGTGCGGATTTGAGAAGATATATCTTGAGCCTGGCGAACGATCAGCTGTACATGTCGACATTCCTGTTGATCGCTTACGATACTTTATAAACGGTGCCTGGAGACTGGAGAGGGGAGTTTATAACTTTGAGCTTTGCTCGGATGCAACCAATGCTCTGATTGCAGAGTCCATTGAAATTTGTGATGGCGAGAAGATTGATGAAAATCAGCAATACAGAAAGCTTTACGGCAATGGCAGAGAAGAACTTCTTACTATTACCGATGAGGCCTTTGATACGCTGATTGGACGCAAAATTGCTTCTCCCGAAATTAAAAGACCTTACGATCTTAATACTCCTATGCGTGAGTACAAGACCGCAGGAGGTAAATTCCTGTTTGGACTTTTAATGTTCGTTTTCAAGCGCATTTACCTTCACGAAAAGCGTGCTAAGCCCTCACCTGATAAGGAAACCAAGGTGAAAAATGCTTATTTCGGATGGCATACTATTGCATCGATGAGTCTCCGTTCTATCTCCTACGCCAGCGAGGGAATGCTATCGCACAAGATGGCTCTTGTTTTGCTTGATATTGCCAACAACCGTCCTCTGCGTGCTGTCTTAAGACTCTTTAAGCCTGAAAAATGCGTAAAACTACCCGATTAAACCGAATAAAAGGGAGCTTCGATTGAGGCTCCCTTTAAAATTGTATTTTTATGTCAAAAATATTATTTTTTTATTAAAAAGCTCTTGACAAATCACGTTTCATCAAGTATAATAATAAAGCACTTGCGGGAGTGGCGGAATCGGCAGACGCGCACGTTTGAGGGGCGTGTATCTTTGATGTACGGGTTCAAGTCCCGTTTCCCGCACCAAATAAGGAACAGTAGATTGATACAATCGTATCGACCTACTGTTTTCTTTTTATCGTTAAATATTAGCCGAAAGTCCTTGTAAATCAAGGGCTTTTTTGCTTTGGTGGTGCATTTCGGTATTTGCGGTGCCTATATCTTGTTTCCCGGAAGCCTAAAAATGCAGAAAAGCACTACTCCCCCTCAAGGTGTAGTGCCTTCCTATCGTTAAAAGACCGCTATTCGTTAAACTACCGTTATTGAAAATGTTACAGAGGAATATCAAAAAAGTTTCCGTATTCATCCCATAAAGTTGAGGCAATCAATCCATTGCCTTGATATACATCTCCAACATCCAAAGCATAATTGTTATCTCTTAATAGTGCGCCATAAATTTTTGAGTATTCTTCTTGATCCCATTCAACAAAAACATCACCAGACATATCAAACGATATGATATCTACGGGGTTTCCATCCTCATCGGAGTTTGTAATATAAAACGGTCTTTTGGACATTAAACTTGTCTTATAGACGAACATGGAACAAATTTCTAGAAATTGGACAGGATGAATATGTTGCTCTAGCAATCCACGTTGCTTTTCAAAATTCAAAAAGAATTCCTCGTTAAGACCATTATCCATAAGGCACGAGATAATTCCTATATCATTCATTTGAATGCAAAACGTATGTAAAAATGGATTTTCCCATGCCCAGTATCTCGGTTCAACATTTTTAATCTTGAAAATCAACATGCTGTAAGGCTTTTTGTGAAATTGGGTATCACTTATGATAGATTTTAAGAACATATATTGCATTTTATGTTCTTTCAATTCTTCGGCACTATAAATACTGCCACTATCAGGTTTTCTTCTATCCAATTTCAAGGACGTCTCCTTAAATAGGATTCCGTAAGCGATTTTGTTCAGCCATTGAAATATCGTTGTTCTGTCACATTTGATGAATTCATCATATCCGGCATCAACATTTACTTGAATCGGTTTTTCAATTTTTGCACTCATAATACCATTACATCTGAGGCAACAAGGGATGGTTAAATCCTTGTATTTGATATCCGTATTATTGAGAAGAATTAAGGAATCGTTCCACAAATTGAATTTATGCTGAAGCCATTTGGGGTAGATATGTTCTTTTGTTCGATTTTCATCAGTCAATTTAGCTCCGCATAAAAAGCATCTATCTGCTGTAAAAGTCATTTTATCAAAGGGGTTATATTCTTGCATATTCTCCTCCGAAAGCCAAATTAATTATGTCCAGATACGATGTCGTTGGATTCAATAAGTATTTCTCCTATCGAGTCAGAACGATAACCGAAAGCGGCAGCAATATAATCAAGCAGGAAAGCGGTAGCCATATCTGAAAATTTCACATGAGGAGCTTTACGAAAATACAAAAATTCACTTCTATGTATTTCTTTATGCGAATACGGAATACCATACTCTTTGATGTAATTTCTATATGTATCTCCCCAAAAAGCCAGAATGAGTTCACCTGCGTTTTCAAACTCTGCACAAAACGCATAATCCTTCTCTTGGAGTTTGTACTTTTTTGCCAAGGATGCAAATAATTGCAAGCCATTAAACAATGCGTTGCACGCCATGGTGCCGTCCGCAACTTCAAAATTTTCAGTGAATTTACGCGCTACTCCAAGTTGATTAAATTGCTCCTTAAATGCTTCTCTTTGATCGGTACTCTCGCAACCAATCGGCAAAATAATTTTACACGACCAGTCATAATACAATTCAAAAATAAATGTCAAAGAATTAGAACCCGGCATTGTTTTTCGATGCATGAAGACGATAGAGTCCATAGAATACCCGACATATTCAAAAAGATTTTTCGTGCCTTTTACAAACTCGATTACCTTATCACGATTTTTATAGATATTCATATACCTATCTTTTTTCATGCTTATGTTTTTCAAATAAATGCTTGCAATCGGTGTTGAAACCTGTGTACGCAAAATATTTGTATAGGGGAAATAATAGTCTCGTTTACAGAAGCTTTCTATTTCTTGCGTATAAGTTCTAGAGCGTTCATAAAGATACTCAATATTTCCTCTATCTGCCGTTTCAATTGGTTCTTTGCTGCTTCCACTACGCACATATACACTTCCGTTGCATACATACGGTGCGTTTCTCCCCTCGTATACGTAAATAACAAGAACTCCTTTTGTTTTATCATTGGGAAGAGATAAAAAACGAGTTTCAAATTCGGGCATAGGTGATATTCGAGAAGCAATTTTCCCAACCTTTTGACTATAATCACATTTATCCACGGGGATGATTTCTCTTGTCTTATCGTCAATGCCTACAATTAGCCACCCACCTTCACAATTTGCGAAAGATGCGATTTCTTTAGCTAATTGCGCTCGACCACCATCCTCAAGAAATTTCTTGTACTCCAAATGATGTCCTTCATCGCATTCTTTCAGCTGTTCTAAATGAGAATATTTTATTTGTGTAATTGTAATTGGGGTTCCTTTCGCGTTAATAAAAGGTGAATACATATTGTCACTCCTTGCGAGAATAAAAATAAAAGCCAAGCTCCGCTTATATTATACCACGGAAACTGGGCTTTTGTCAATTTGCGTTATGCCATATATGTTTACATCATCACCGTCTCTTCGCTGCCGTTGCGGAAGGTGAATACAAGTCTGCCATCGTTGTGAACGGTGATGCGCTCAATAATTGCGTGGAAACGGCTGTCACTCCATTCGGCATCGAGAAGATCAAGCTCTCCAATCTCAAAGAGAAAACCGCTAAGAACATCTGCCTTGTATTCCTTTTCGGCTTTCTGCCGTGTAAGAGTCGTATAACGCTTCTGCAAGCCTTGGTAGCGTTCGGTGAGGCTTTCATAGGTTTTAGCATATTCCAACTGATCAAGAGCCGTTATCGCATTTGTGGCTATGGTATTTTCTATCAAATACGCCACGATTTCAAGCTCCTCGGTTAGCTTTTGCAGTTCGGCATCAATTTCAGTGTGGTCGGTAAGTGCCGCCCTGATAAGTCTTCCATCCTCAAACAAAGCTTCTCGGTTCTTCAGAAGAAAGCTTAATGCCACAATTGTGTAATCCTTAAGGGCATCCTCGGTGAGGTGGGGCGTGGAACATTTCTCATCGCCTTTGAATTTATGGTTGCATTGCCATATTACACGGCGGTATTGGCTGTTGGAGTGCCATACCTTGGGGCCAAACTGTTCTCCGCAATCACCGCAGATAACCTTGCCCGAGAAGGGACTTTGGCAAGAAGTTCGCTTATTTGCCTCTTTGCGCCTACGGAATTCCCCTTGTACCATCTCCCACTCCGTAGGGTCAATAATAGCAGGGTGGCTATTCTCAACGTAGTACTGCGGAACTTCACCCTCGTTGACTTTCATCGTTTTGGTAAGGTAGTCTGTAGTGAAACGCTTCTGAAGCCGAGCATCGCCTTTGTATTTTTCGTTCGTAAGGATGCTCTCCACGGTGCTGACTTGCCAAGTTTTCTTTTTGCCCGGTGTTGGGATACCCTTTTCGGTGAGGTGCTTTGCAATGTAACAAGGGGTCTTGCCATCAATGAACATTCGGTATATAAGCCTTACGATTTCTGCCTCTTCAGGCACAATTTCAGGCAGACCGTTTGCGCCCTTGCGGTAGCCGAGGAACTGCTTGTACGGAAGGCTAACCTTGCCATCCGCAAACTGTTTGCGCTTGCCCCAAGTAATGTTCTCGGAAATTGACCTTGACTCCTCTTGTGCAAGGGAGGACATTATCGTAAGAAGAAGCTCCCCCTTGGAGTCGAAAGTCCATATGTTTTCCTTTTCAAAGAAAACCTCAACTCCGTGTGCCTTAAGAGTTCTTATGGTTGTAAGACTGTCAACGGTGTTTCTCGCAAAACGGCTGACCGACTTGGTAAGTATCAAACTTATCTTCCCGGCAAGGGCATCGGCTATCATTTCGTTGAAACCGTCACGCTTTTTGGTGTTCGTTCCCGATATACCTTCATCTGTGTAAACCTTGACAAAATCCCACTCGGGGTTGCCTTTAATATATTGTGTGTAATAATCCACCTGCGCCGTATAGGAGGTTACCTGTTCCTCGCTATCGGTAGAAACACGAGCGTAGCCTGCCACCTTGCGCCTTGTGTTTGCTTGAGTGGATTTTCTTGTATGCTGAGATATCGTAGCAGGGATAACGGTTACGTTTTTTGCCGCCATAGGTATTCCTCCTTTATTTTTTTGAATGCTGCGCCAACGCTTGCTGACGAGCCTTTTCTTTCATCTCTTCCGTCCAGCTCTCTCGACGGGAGCGGTCTTTCCATCGTTTAACGGTTCGTTCACCGTTCTTAAAGCAAAATACCAAGGTGTTGTCCTTTTCGGCTCTAATAGCCGTTAAATCACCGATAGGGGTATCTGCGGTTAATTCGTAAAGTACACTTTCTGGGATTGCCTTTGAAGCACAAGCCTTTTTGCCGTGGGTGTTGTAGGTGGAGCAAATCCACACAATGCCCGTTGCGGTGGTCTTGCGTTTATAATGCTTTCCGCAGTTTGCGCATACGATGAGTCCCGTGAAGGGATAGGTGGCAACGGTCGTCTTTTTGCCCGAGTAGTGTTCGGCGCGTCTTGCAATCTCCTCTTGCACCGCTTCAAAGGTGGCAAGGTCGATGATAGCTTCGTGCGTTCCCACGGCGTGGTACTGTGGCTTTTCACCGTTGTTTTTCATCTTACGCTTGGTGAGGTGATTCTCGCGGTAGGTCTTTTGCAAAATAAGGTTACCTGTGTAATTGTAGTTTCGCAAAATTTTGAGGACTCCCTCGGTGCGCCACGGCTTTCCGGTTCTTGTGAGAATACCATCCTCGTTAAGACCTTTCATAAT
>JAGCLY010000013.1 GCA_017646745.1 Clostridia bacterium | reverse complement strand
TCGATGAGTTCTTCGAAGTACTTCTTGCCGACTTCCATAACAACGTCGGAGTACATCTGGATAAATCTTCTGTAGCAGTCATAAGCCCAACGAGCATTGCCGGACTTCTTTGCCATAACCTCAACAACCTCTTCGTTAAGACCGAGGTTAAGGATGGTATCCATCATACCGGGCATGGATGCACGTGCGCCGGAACGAACGGAAACGAGAAGGGGATTTTCAAGGTCACCGAACTTCTTGCCGGTAACTTCTTCCATCTTTACAATGTATTCCATGATTTCAGCCATGATCTGATCGTTGATCTGACGGCCGTCCTCATAGTACTGGGTGCAGGCTTCGGTAGAAATAGTGAAGCCCTGGGGAACAGGAAGACCAATGTGGGTCATCTCTGCGAGGTTAGCTCCCTTACCACCAAGGATCTCACGCATGGATGCGTTACCCTCGGAGAAGAGATAGCAATACTTGTTTGCCATTTTTGTTTCCTCCAATATCTTAATATTTTTTTGAAATCCATTTAGCGTGTTAACGACTCGGGAAAAAATCCCTGCGCTATAACCGCTATATTATAACACATATATTTTTAAATTTCTATAATAAATCAAAAAAACTGAACATTAATTGCGAAAATTTACAATTTGTTCATATTTATAAAGGAATATTTTTGTTGACAAAAATAAACTATTGCTTTTTTGCTTTTAAACGGGTATAATATAAGTATTCATGACCTCGGAGGAGTCTATATGGAATCTTTAAAGAAAAAATACGGCCTGTTTACCGCAATATGTATGGTAGTCGGTATTGTTATTGGCTCGGGAATATTCTTCAAGGCGGCTGATGTTTTACGGTTTGCAGGAAATAATGCGCTGTACAGCCTGCTTGCTTGGATTATTTCCGGCTTTATTATGGTTATTATTGCTACCACTTTTGCTGTTATGGCAACTAAATATGAGAAGGTCGGCGGTGCGGTTGACTATGCCGAGGCTATGTGTGGTAAGGGCTACGCATATTACGTTGGCTGGTTTATGTCGCTTATTTACTATCCTGCTATGACTGCTGTTCTGGCTTGGGTAAGTGCAAGATATACACTTGTCGCTGTTGGATATATCGAGGCGCCACTTGGATTCTTTGATGGATTTAACAGCTCGCTTAACAGCCCTGAGTGCATTACTCTCGCTCTTCTTTACCTTATTTTGGCTTATTTCATTAATACCATGGCTCCTAAGCTGGCAGGTAAATTCCAGGTATCATCTACTGCCGTAAAGCTTATTCCTGTTGCTTTTATTGCCATAGTAGGTACCGTAATCGGTCTGGTGAGGGGCACTCTTGTATCGAATTTTGAGTATTTTGTTTCCAATCCTGTAGAGGCTGGTGGGAATACAGGTCTTTTCCCTGCGATATGCAGCACTATATTTGCATACGAGGGATGGATAGTTGCTACATCTATTAACTCAGAAATTAAGGATTCCAAGAGAAATCTTCCTATCGCTCTTTGCGTAGGAACTCTTATTATTGTAGCAGCATACACCTTCTACAGCCTTGGCATCCTCGGTCTGGCAGAAATTGACAGCATCGTGGATAACGGTACTACCGTTGCATTCAATTTCTTTGGCGGTGCTGTAGCTTCAATTATTAATGTTTTAATCATCATTTCCTGCCTTGGCACATTGAACGGACTTATGCTTGGCGGATGTCGCGGAATATATTCGCTCTCTGTCAGAGGAGAGGGATTTGCTCCCGAAACATACGCTCAGGTTGATAAGAAAACAAATATGCCTCATAACTCGGCCATTTTCTCGCTCATGATGTGCGCCCTTTGGTTCGTGTATTTCATTTTGCTGGGCTCCGGTCTCTTCTCGTGGGGCAAGATAGATGGATTTGTTTTCGATTCCTCTGAGCTTCCAATCATTACTCTTTACGCTATGTATATCCCGATTCTTATCTCTATGATGATTAAGGAAAAGGAATTCAATCCCTTCAAGCGATTTGTTCTTCCCATCCTTTCAATTATAGGCATCGGAGTTATTATCTATGCCAGCATTGATAAGCATGGAATGGGTAACGTATGGTATCTTATTGTATTTGGCCTGATAATGCTTATCGGCTTTGCTGTAACCAAGTATAACGAGAAAAAGAAAAAGTAAATAAAGTGGGCTGTCCGGTTGGACAGCCCTTATCTTATTTTACCTTTTGATAAGCAATTCGTTCATCTCCGCTTTTAAGATAAATTACTCCGCAGTATTCAAAGCCGTTTTTTGTAAGGCACTTTTGCATAGGAGTATTATCTCTGTGCGTGTCAATGCGAATGTTCGGGAAGAGCTTAAAGCACTCGCTAAAGCAAAAGTCGGCGATTCCTCTGCCGTGGTATTTCACTGCAATCCTATGGATAACCGCATACGGAACATCGGATTTCCACGCGCCCTTGTATATTTTGCGATAGGTTGGATCGTCTGCGTTGGTCTCAAAATAAAAGCCTGCAACAACCTCGCCATCGTCCTCACAGACGTAGCTCGTTCCATCTTTGATTCCCATTTCAACGTCATATCCGTTGGGATATTCTCCCTTCCACTGGTTCGGATTTCCGGTTTCTTTCATGAATCTTCTTGCGTTATCGTAGATTTCTGCTACTGCTAAAACATCATTGTGCGTTGCGGGTCTGATAAACATTTTGTACCTCTGTTGAATTTTGGTTTTGTTTGTGATATAATTGAAGAAACTACTGTTTCGGAGAAACTTATGACCGATAAAAAATACTCTCGAGTATATGTTGAAATTACTAATATATGTAACCGATCCTGCTCCTTTTGTCCGGGGACTGTCCGTCCCAACAGGAGGATGACCCTCGATGAATTTAAAACTGTTGCAAACGCCCTCGTTGGTATAACCGACTATATTTATTTCCACGTTATGGGCGAGCCGCTGACTCACCCCGAGCTGCCTGCGATGATTTCCTATGCAACCTCATTGGGATTTAAATGCGCAATAACAACCAATGGCACTCTCCTTGATTCAAGGGGAGACGAGCTTATAGCTTCGGGTGCCTATAAGGTAAATCTGTCGGTGCATAGCTTTGAGGAGGGAAGCGAGGAGGCCCACCTTTCCTATCTTGATAGCCTCTGCCGTTTTGCCGATAAGGCAAGTAATAGCGGTGTTCTGACTGTTTTGCGACTTTGGAACAAGGGGCACGACGGCGGTCTTAACGATAAAACACTTGATTTTATCAAATCACACCTTGACGGTGAATGGAAATGGGGATCTCGAGGTGCACGTATACGTCATAAGTTGCATATTGAATACGGCGACCGCTTCGAATGGCCTGATATGGGGGCGGATTTTATAGGTGAATCGGTGTTCTGCTACGGTCTGCGTGATCACTTTGGCATACTTTGCGATGGCAGAGTTATTCCTTGCTGCCTTGACAGGGAGGGGAAAATAACCCTTGGCAATGCCTTTGAAACACCCGTGAGAGATATTTTGTCTTCCTCAAGAGCAGAGGCTATCCTTGGCGGATTTGATCGCAGATGTGCCGTAGAGGAGCTGTGTAAAAGATGCGGATATGCTACAAGATTTAAGTAAAATGTAAAATAATGTTGTCAAATACTAGTTTTTCTACCGATTTTTGAATCAATAATGTCGAGATAAATATTCCAATCCTCACGGCTGAGATAATCCGAGCCCGGGCGGGTGTGATAGTAAATATCACTCGCTTTTAGCTCCTTTGCCGTGGGGATTATTTTATTAACCAAATTGTTGCTTGCCCCATCCTCTGCGCTTGCCATAAGAATACTCTTACCTATGCAAAGCGATAACAGGGCTGAACATTCATTGCCAAACGGCATTTCAGCAAAGGCAGGGCAATAAAGGTGAGGATTGTCATAAAACGATATGGCACTTATCTTATCATCATTATCATAAGGCATAGGGCGGGAGTCGAGGCCGTTTGCTATTACGTACCCAACATCATCGTTGTATCCTGTCGCCAGCATAGCCGATCTCGCTAAAATACCGTGACCTGCCAGAATAATTGCATCTTTATGGGTTGAATCCAGACTGTATACGTATTCCACTGCTCGTATGGCCGCCCACGCCCATACGGCTATCTTTCCTGGGGCGGTTTTCCTTCGTCTTGACCTTGCGATATGCGCAGATATGCCGGACTTAAAATTCCCGTCATTTCCCGACAAATCATCAAGACAAATAGAAAATATGGAATATCCTCTGTCTATAATTTCTTCTGCCGGCAGGAATTTGTCTGTCATAGCTGAGAAATATAATGGCAGGGGATTTTTCATAACGAACGGGAATTACAGAGGTTATTGGAATCTCAATATTCTTTTCGCCAAGGTCTATTACAAGCCTGTTGTGGCTCAGCGTTGCCTTGCCTGCGGCAAACTCTGCATCCAAATCATCGGTTGTGTAATCTAAGTGTAATGGCTTTTTGGGCATTTCTCCGTATATTTTGGATGCAAGGGTAATTTCTGCCCTTTGCTTTTCCTTTGTAATAGTCATTTTTGTCCCCTCTTATTGTTGATTAAAACAATTATACCTTAGCAACATAAATTTGTCAATATCATTGACAAGCGGTGGAGTTAATGATAAAATATAGAAAAAAGGAAGGAGAGCGCCAGTGAAGTTCGTTTTACCGGAGCAGGTTGAATATATTATTTCAAGGCTTGAGAAGTGCGGTTACCGTGCGGATATTGTTGGCGGATCGGTGCGCGATCTTCTTCTCGGTAAGACGCCTTATGATTATGATATAACCACGTCGGCTACACCCGATCAGACTAAGGCAGTTTTCTCTGACCTGCGCACGATTGATACCGGAATAAAGCACGGTACCGTCAGCGTTATTCTTGACGGCGAGACGTATGAGATAACAACCTACCGTGTTGATGGAGAATATAAGGATTCACGCCATCCCGAGGAGGTTTTCTTTACTCAGCGTATTGAGGAGGATCTTGCAAGGCGGGATTTCACCGTCAATGCCATTGCATACAGCCCGTCTCACGGTATCACCGATCCCTTTGGCGGCAGGCAGGATATTGCTGACAAGGTTATTCGCGCCGTGGGTGATCCCTATCTCAGATTTGATGAGGATGCTCTCCGAATACTTCGCGGTGTAAGATTTTCTGCCACGCTGGGCTTTGAAATCGAGCAAAGCACGTCGGATGCCATAAGAGATAAAAGACATTTATTAACAAACGTCAGTGCCGAGCGCGTTTATGTTGAGCTTAAAAAAATGCTCTCGGGTGATTATGCTTATGATGTTGTTTATAAATATTCAGACATAATAACATTGATCGTTCCACCCCTTACCAAGATAGTTCTACCCGATCGCACAAGATTTGAGAAGGCTGACTTATACCCTCGTTTACTTTCCTTGTTTGCGCTTTCCCATGATGATCCGTCTTCCGCATTCGACACGGCTTGCCAATCGTTACGTACCGAAAGGCATATTCGCAAATTTGGTAAAGAAGTCTTGTCTTGCATTGGAAAGTATGATATGCAAAGCGACATTAGTCTCACGCATGCATTGAGGGAGCTTAGTGTCCATTGGGCGATTACGCTGGTTAAGCTTGAGGTTCTACTCGGTGCAGACGAGAGCGCAGTAGAGCGCATTGTGGATATTAACAATAATGGAGCTTGTTACGGTATTGATCAGCTTGATATAAATGGAAATGATATTGTGTCTCTCGGTATGACAGGCCGAGCTGTAGGCGAAATGTTGAATCAATTACTTTGTGCTGTAATTGATAGAAAGTGTAAAAACAGCAGAAATGCGCTCTTGGCTTATGCGCAAAGGATCATTAACAAAACAACAGAAGGATAGATAAATGGCATTTGACGCTTGTATGATGCGCGCGGTGCTCTCCGAGTTTTCGGCAGAGTTTCCCGAGGCTAAGATAGAGAAGGTTCTTCAGCCCAGAAATGATGAAATAGATATGATGATACATCACGGCAGATCCTCTCGCCGTCTTGTCTTTAACGTGGGACCTAATGCGCCCCGACTTCAGCTGTCGGATAAGCAGAAGGAAAATCCCCTGAAGGCGCCCATGTTCTGTATGCTCCTTCGTAAATATTTTCTTGGTGCCAGAATAATATCTGTCAGCCAGCCCGGCTTTGACAGAATAGCCGAGTTCCGTGTTTCCTGTTATGACGAAATGGGCTTTGCTACCGAAAAAATCATCGTATGCGAGATAATGGGCAAGTATGCCAACCTTATCGTTCTGGATTCCGATCGTAAGATTCTTGCCGCCCTTAAGGTAATCGATTTTGCCTCCAGCTCTGTCCGTCAGGTTCTGCCTGGTCTTAAGTATCAGATTCCCGCAAAGGCGGATAAGATAAACCCCACCGAGATTGACGAGGCACTGTTTTATCAGAAACTGTCGGAGTTTCCCTCCGAGCGAACAGGTGAGAAATTTATCACATCTACCTATTCCGGAATTGCTACCCAGATAGCCCGTGAGATTGTTTATCGTGCATCGGGACACACCGACACACCTGTTTGTAATATTGATCCAAGGTGCTTTTACTCGGTATTCAGATCCTGGCAGCAGCTTCTTATTGATGAGAGCTATACTCCGACCGTTGTGTTTGATAAGAGTGGAAAGCCTATAGATTATTCCTATATGGATATTACCTATCTTGGTGATAACGTTGATAAACGTACTTACCCCAGGCTTTCGGACATGCTGGATACCTATTTTGAGGAGAAGGATCGCCTTGAGCATATTCATCAGCGTGCCCACGATATTACCACTCTGCTTAATAATGCACAGGCTCGTACCGAGCGTAAGCTTGGTATTCAGCGCCAGGCGCTGCTTGATGCCGATAAGGGTGAGGAGTATAAACGACATGCAGATCTCATCACAGCCAATCTGTATAGACTTCAGCGTGGAATGGATAGCTTCCGTACGGTAGATTATTATGATGAGAGCTGTCCCGAGATAGAGATCAAGCTTGATACCAGGCTTTCGCCCTCGCAGAATGCGCAGAGGCTTTATAAGCTTTATAACAAGTGCAAAACGGCTAAAACCGTTCTTGCCGAGCAGATTGTTATCTGGGAGAGCGAGCTTCGATATCTTGAAAGTGTTGGTCAGTTCCTTTCACGTGCAGAGTGTGAGCAGGATGTTATTGAGATTCGTGATGAGCTTTACCGTTCGGGATATGCTGCAAAGCTCAGAGGTTATGTTCCACCGAAGAAGATTCAGGCCACCCCTCACCGCCTGGTTACAAGCGGGGGATACGAGCTTCTTGTCGGAAGGAACAACATTCAGAACGATAACCTTACTTTTAAGGTAGCCAAGAAGGGTGACCTATGGTTTCACACCAAGGATATCCCCGGCTCCCACGTTATTATGCTTTGCGATGGAGAAGAACCAAGCGAGCAGGACTATACCGAGGCGGCAGCTGTTGCCGCAAAGTATTCTAAGGCAACCGGTGATCTTGTTGCGGTCGATTACACCATAGTTAAAAATATAAAGAAGCCCGGCGGCTCAAAGCCAGGATTTGTTATTTATAAGACAAATTATACCGCATTTGTTCGTCCCGCAACCGACGAGCAAATCAAAAATATGAAGCAGGACAGAAAATAAAATGGTAGATTTAGTAGGATTACACAAGCATTTTATATTAGAGCACCTTGGCGAAGGTGACGTTGCCGTGGATTTCACTATGGGCAATGGCGGTGATACGCTGTTCCTCTCTAAGACCGTAGGAGAAAGCGGCAAGGTATACGCCTTTGATATTCAGGAGGAGGCGCTTACCTCCACCCGTGCCTATCTCGAGGAGAATAATGCTCCTCAAAATTATGAGCTTATTTGCGCCTCGCATCATAGGGTAAAGGAGTTTGTAAAAGAGCCTATCAAGGCGGGAATGTTCAACCTGGGCTACCTGCCGAGAAGCGGGAAGAAGTTTATCACCACAATGCGTGAGACCACCATGCCTGCGGTTGAGGCGGCTATTGATCTTCTTGCGCCCGACGGTGCGCTTATCGTGGCAATCTATCCCGGTCACGAGGAGGGCGCGTTGGAGGGTAATATGCTCAGAGAGTATTTTAAAACGCTTTCAAAATATCGTATCTGTGCATCTGAGTTTCATATTCTTAATTCACCTACATCACCTTACTTCTACCTTATTGAAAAGAGCCCTAGATGCAAGGATTGATAAAAATAGCGCATTTTGCAATGTTTTATTTGCAAAATGCGCTATTTTTATTCGGTTATCCAGCCAATAAGCTTAAGCCAATGCTCAAGATCATCTATCCATCTCTGTACGTACTCCTCTGTTTCACGTCCGTACAAGCCATTCGCCAGGCCGAGTCCGTGACCGCCGACAGGGTAGATGTGCATTTCCACCGGAACGCCAAGCTCCGAGAGCCTTGTCGCATATCTGTAAGTGCCTTTTACGTCAACCGATGGGTCGCTTGACGTGTGCCAGATAAAGGTGGGAGGAGTATGCTTACCTGCCTGTACAATAGGTGACCACATATTAGCCTGGTCGATTTCATTGCCCAGCAGATTTTCATAAGATCCTTTGTGTGACTCAATATCTGTAACGGGATAGCATAGAATTTGTGCATTTGGCATCTGGAATGGATTAAAGTTACCACAGGTTGCTGCCAGATGTCCTCCTGCAGAAGATCCCATAACTGCAATTTTGTTGGGATCAATTTTATATGTGTGCGCCCTTTGTCTGACGGTGCGCATAGCTTTAATCGCATCGGAAACAGGCCATTGCGCATTAGTTGGAGAAACTCTGTAATCCACCACAAAAGCAGCAAGCCCCATTTCGTTGATTTTCAGCGCATAGGGCTCTGCCTCGTGAGGCGCTCGCCTTGCGTATGCGCCACCTGTGAATATTATCACTGCACCGTCTCCTCGCCTTACATCTGGCAGGTAACTGTGTAGCATAGGAATATCCTCGCCAAAAAGCTCATCCGGGTTAAGCTCGGGGTCCCACAGCCTCTCGCTTGTTTTCATTTTAAAATCTCCTTTTTCAGTTTACTGAAAACATTCTATCACAAGTAGGGGATTTAGTCAATACGCAGGTCAAAATATGAATAAATTGTAAACTTTTCAAAACCTACTTGATATTTAATAATTAATATGATATTATATAACAGCTGTCCAAAGGGCAGACAATAATAAATCTCACACAGCGAGTGGGTTTACTGCCGGTGCTCTTACGGGTCGCAGTATTATGTCGCTGTGGCGGAAAAAACCAAGGAGGAACATAATATGTTCGAAATTACTATCAAGCAGTTGCTTGAAGCAGGCGTTCACTTCGGTCACCCTACCAAGAAGTGGAACCCCAAGATGGCAGAGTACATCTT
>JAGCLY010000012.1 GCA_017646745.1 Clostridia bacterium | reverse complement strand
GGTCTCGAGGGCAAATATCTTCGCCTCGGGCATACGGTTTGCAAGGTTTCGTAAGAGCAACCGCCAACCACAACGCAGTCGCTGTCCTCCTCCGCGTCGATAAAAACGTCAAAGGTTATGGTATCGAGAACGCAGGATGCCGAGAGAATGCAGGTATCGCCGGGGAACAGGCGGTAGAGAGTTACTTCCTTACCCTCGTCGGAGAGCAGATAAAGGCGAAGCGAGCCGGTCTTTACCAAAATAACTCCGGTGCATTCACCGCCGTCGTGCACGGTACTGCCTCTTGAGAACTTGATGGAATATGACGAGTTTAAGAAGGTCTGCCTGTCGTGCTCACTGATATCGTTCCAGAAGGGAAAGGCGTTTTCAAAAACGGGTATAAGCTCTGTTGTGTTCATATCTATATCTCCATTATGTTAAAAGAACTTATTTAATTAATAGAATTATAACATCTTTTTTTATTTATGTCAATAAAGGAAAAAATAACATTTTTGATAAATGTGACTAAGTCACTGTTCTTTGCATCTTTGTATGCTATAATGTAGACACAAAACAAAAAAACAACCCTTTGGAGGAATAAAAATATGTCTAATACTAAATTCTATATTTGTGAAAAGTGCGGTAACCTTGTTGAGAAGATTGATGACTCCGGCGTTCCTATGATGTGCTGCGGTCAGAAGATGAGCCCCATCGTGGCAGGCACCGTTGAGGCCAGCCGTGAGAAGCACATTCCCGTTGCTACTGTAGAGGGCAGCTCGGTTAGAGTTGTTGTCGGCTCGGTTGAGCATCCTATGGCAGAGGAGCATTCAATCCTCTGGGTAGAGCTTAAGACCGACAAGGGTGTGCAGAGAAAGCATCTTAATCCCGGCGAGGCACCCGTAGTGGTATTCGCACTTGCAGATGAAAAGCCCCTTGAGGTTTACGCATACTGCAATCTTCACGGTCTGTGGAAGTCCGAAATCTAAAATAAAAAGAAAGAGGTATCAAAATGAACGAAAGAGTACACGAGTTGCTTAACGATCAGATAAACAAGGAGCTTTACAGCGCATATCTGTATCTTGATTTTTCTAATTATTTCAAGCGCGTAGGTCTTGACGGCTTTGCAAATTGGTATTATATTCAGGCGCAGGAGGAGCGTGATCACGCAATGCTCTTCTATCAGTATCTCCAGAACGAGAGCAAGGATGTAACTCTCAAGGCCATTGATAAGCCCGATAAGGAGCTTACCAGCCATATGTCGGTTCTTGAGGCCGGACTTGAGCACGAGAAGTACGTGACCTCTCTCATTCACGATATCTATGCTGAGGCGTATAAGATTCATGATTTCCGTACCATGCAGTTCCTTGACTGGTTTGTTAAGGAGCAGGGCGAGGAGGAAACCAACGCCAACGATATGATTACCAAGATGGAGCTCTTTGGCTCTGATCCCAGAAGCCTCTATATGCTTAACCAGGAGCTTGCGGCGAGAGTTTATTCTGCACCGTCCTTGGTTCTCTGATAACAATTCTTCCTATCTCTCCATATAAAAATATTTAAAAAGGGGCGGACTAATCATCCGCCCTGAAAAACTAATAGGAGTACAGCATGGAACTTGTATTACTAACCGCGCTGGGCGTAGGCGGTGCAACCGTTGTCGGTGCGCTGATAGGATTCGCATTTAAGGATCTGTCTCATAAGTTTTCCGATATAATCCTTTCCTTTGCTGCCGGTGTTATGCTTGCGGCGGCGGTGATGGGACTAATAATCCCATCGGTAGAGCATGGTGAAAAATACGGTATGCCCATAGCATTGCTTATAACCGTGGGCGGAATATTCGTCGGTGCGATCTGCCTCAGCTTAATTGACAAGCTGGTTCCGCATCTCCATGCGCTGGCAGGAGTGGAAAGCGAGAAGCATAATAACGAGGGACTTAGCAAGGTGCTGCTGTTCGTTATGGCTATCGCCATACATAATCTGCCCGAGGGAATTGCCGCCGGCGTTGGCTTTGGCTCGGGTGATACGGCGGGCGCAATGATAATCGCCGGTGGAATTGCCCTGCAGAATATCCCCGAGGGTATGGTGGTTATCGCCCCTATGCTTGCCGCAGGTGTAAGTAAAAAGCGCACTCTGCTTATCGCATCGCTGACAGGACTTGTAGAGGTGGTCGGCACTCTGATAGGATATTTTGCGGTAAGCATCTCTACGGTGATATTACCCTTCGCACTTGCCTTTGCAGGCGGTACGATGCTCTACGTTATCAGCGACGAAATGATACCCGAAACCCATGCCCACGGCGAGCAGCGCGGAGCAACCTATGCGCTGCTCGGTGGCTTCGCCCTTATGCTGTGTATGGATTTTTTGCTGGGATAGGTCTTGAAGATAATGTACAAAAGCTCATTATCGGTTGTTTTTCTTGATTTTTGCTCTGTTTTGTGATATAATTGTTGAAAAAAACGGAGTAACTCAGAATGCAAAAATCCGAAAAATTCAAAGAGATAATAAGGGCAGCTAAATTTACACTTATTTCCATAAGTGCAGGCCTTATCCAGATAGGTGTGTTTACACTTATGTACGAGCTAGGAGGTCTCCCATATTGGCTCTCCTATCTTGTAAGCCTTCTGCTCTCTATTATCTGGAATTTTACAATCAACCGAAAGGTTACCTTTAAGGCGGCAAATAACGTGCCGAAGGCTATGGCGCAGCTGCTTTGCTTCTATGCAGTGTTCACTCCCGTTACCGTATGGGGCGGTCAGTGGATTGAGGGCCTTGGTGTCCACGGTCTTGTTGTAGAGGCTGTTACAATGATACTCAACTTTGTTCTTGAATTCCTTTTCTGCCGTTTTGTCATATATAGGGATTCCTGTGATACAGCTACTGTTGATGACAGGGCTGTGAATAATGAACAGGATAGTTCGGATGCTTAAGCATAATAAAAAGTCACCCAAAAGGTGGCTTTTTGCTTTTTTTGAAGATTGTTGCATTTTGGCGTAATTAATGATATAATTACAATCAGTAGACGCTACCGTAAAGGAGAAGGGGATATGAAATACATCTTTGTTTCAAGTACGTTCCGTGATATGCAGGCGGAGAGAGATGCTGTGCAGAATATAGTGATGCCGCGACTTCGTAAGGACGCGCAAAAATACGGTGATGACGTCTATCTATGCGATCTGCGATGGGGTATAAATACCTCACAGATGGAGTCGCACAAGGCGGACGAGAAGATACTGTTCTCTTGCATGAACGAAATAGACCGTTGCCGACCCTTTATGATAGTAATGCTGGGCGAGAGATACGGCACCAGCTTTGATGTGGAGTTTATTCAGAGAGTGGCAGAGAGTAAGAAAAATTATCTGCTTCTTCCTCGCAGCTGCAATCAGGAGAGTGTTACCGAGCTTGAAATTGAATACGGCTCGCTCTCCACTCCCGAGGCTCTGCACAATACCGTGTTTATGTTCAGAGAGCCTATTGTCGGTGCGCCCGAGGATTACGGCCCTAACGGTACTACCGACGAGGAGAGGGCAGAGAACGCCGCAATGCTTGCGGAATTAAAGCAAAAGATAGTCGTTGCTGCCGAAAAAATGGGCACAAGGGTTATTACATATTCTCTCGGCTGGGATGCCGAAAATGAAAGGGTTACAGGTATTGAGAGCTTTATTGAGCTGCTGTCAAATGCCGTGACCGAGATGCTTAAGCCTGAGTGGGATCAGATTTCAAGGCTGCCCGAGCATAAGATCGAGCGAATTCGTCACGGCCGTGTGGTTTCCAATTATGCTAACCAATTCGTAGGTCGCCGCGATCTGCTTTCCGACTGCGTTAAAAAGCTTGAAGGCGGCAGGGTAGCGATAAAAATAACCGGTCCTGCCGGCAGCGGAAGAAGCGTGCTGTTCTCAAAGCTGTTTGTCGAGATGAAGGAGCACGGCTGGAATGTATATCCCTTTATGCGTGAGAGCGACTCCTCCGACGACTCATATCTTGCCATGCTCAGACAATGGATACGCTATATTGAGGATGAGCTGAATATAGAGCATGAAGAGGTTGAGGAGATCAACGACGAGTACGAGAGATACAATCCTTATATGGAGAGGCTGGAGCAGCTTCTTAAACAGTATGATAGCTCAGAGCTTCCGCCCCTGCTTCTCGGTATGGATTCCCCTTATATCAGCGAATATTGGCGCTATGAAGATTTTGAAAAGCTCAGGACAAAGAGGATCAACTTTGTTTTCTCATATCGCAAGGATGAGGACGAGAATTATCCTCACTATAAGCCTGCTAAAAATCATATTTTCTTAGGAAATTATCCCCTATCCGGCAGAGTTCTGTTAGAGTCGGCTGTAATGCGCTCGGGCAAGGAGCTTCACCCTGTAGTTATCGAAAAGATACTTGAAAGATATGGCTCTGCCACACCGCTGTACCTGTCATTGCTTGTTCATCGTCTGCTGATTATGGACGAGAAGGATTTCCGCTTTGTAGGTACGGATAAGGAATTCGACCCTTCTGTTTCTGCCCAGCTCCGCCTGCTTGACAGTATTTCGCCCGAGTTACCTCAGATGATACGGCTCATAGTTCAGGTAGCGGGGGATCGCTTTGGCAGAGAGCAGACAGATGCTACGGTAAGACTCCTTTGCTATACCGATGGCGGACTTCGCAGAGCTGATATCCGTAATATAGTTGAAAGCACCGTTGGCATTTGGGATGAGGAAAGCTTTTCGCGCCTGATATGTCTTTTGCCCTCGATTTTTATTGAGCATCAGGACGGCACTATTGCTATAAAAACCAAGGATATCCGCCAGACGTTGACGGCTGGAGATGAGTATGATCTTACCATAATCAACCATGCCATAGAGCATGTATCCGGGCTGGAAATGGGCGACTTTATCCGTCACGAGGCGCTGTTCGATCTGTATACAAAAAAGTATGATTATGCTATATCCCAGCATAATACCGTTGCAGCACGTGAGGTGCTGATCAGCGCACTTGAAGCGATTGAAGCCGAGTTTTTGACTCATTGGATATTTAAATATTATGACAGCTTCAAGATGGTAAACAGTCTGTTTTCAAAATTTGAGCATATATGGAGGCTTGAGGGTAGAGTCGATACCGTTGATCTTGAATTCTGTTATAATAAGTTCTTGTTCTTCAACAGGGATCAGGACAGTATGCTCTCATACTATCACACCTTTGCCGGACTTGTGGAAAAGGCAATTCGGGTTCTGGTAGAGCTCGGCGCTTCTGCAGAGGTAATCAAGCCATATCTTGAGGTTGTAACCACTAACGGAGTGTTTGCACATTACAAGGCCTATACTGCTTGTCGCGAAAACCTGATGCTGTGTCATCTTTATGAAAACGGTGACAGCAAGGAGGATCTTATCCTGCTGCAGGGAGCTATCAAGGCGGCCGAGCAGAGCATAAGGCGACTTGATGCATTCGAACGCAGAACGATGGATTTCTGGTGGCACAGATCTGCCCTTAACAGCATTGAGGCGAGAAATTATGCGAATTTTAGCGAAGCGTCAAGGTCAAAAAGGGCTTATCGCATGGCGCTGAAGTATATTAAGGTTCGTGCGAGGTACAATTTCTCACAAAAGAAGATGTGTTGGAGCATCATGGGTGATACCTTAAGCCCCTTGCTCGAGCTTCTTGGCTGGGGAGGTCACGTCTATGCAGACAACGTGCTTAGCAAGGACGATGACAGTATTCCCGATCTGCAGGAATATATTATCGAGGATCTGCGTACCGCGCGTGTCCATGAGCGCAAGAGTGAGATGGCTGTTTCCGCTATATTCTACAAATCCGCGCTTGAGAGGGCAGAGAGGGTTGTGGCTATGCAGGGAGATGGCTACGTAGACGAATATAGCCGTTGGATGTATGCCGTTTGCCTTCAGTCCTATGCTAGAATTTGCCACATTCTTGCGGGGGATTACTACTATGACGACAAGAAAATTGCTCTTCGAATCGTTGCTCATTATACAAAGGCTCTTGATCTGCTTAAGGAGCTTGGCAAAGTCGGGAAAAACGTGGTCGTGGACGTCGCTATGGCGATAGCTTATTATTCGCTCGGTACTCTGCCGGATAGCTCAATTGACCGTAAGGAGCTGCTTGACAGAGCAGAAAAGCTGACAAATGAGCTTATACTCAAAACGGGTGCGATGTTCTTGCGTTTGCTGAGAAAATCTATTCGCAGAGAAAAAAGAAAACTATCAAAGTAGTTATTACTCAATCATTACGTTTACATAAAAAACCGCCCACGGATTACCCTGTGGGCGGTTTTTGTCTACTTTTATTTACAAAAACGCTGTTATTTCTTATAGAATGTGTTTCCACCGATGAATTCACGCACCAGTGATGTGGGCGGAATCTCAAAGTCAACGTCTGCCTCGTGCACAAAGTTTAGCACCTTTACCACCGAGCGAACCTGGTCATAGCACTCGTCGGAGGGCTCTACCTCGGTCAGCAGTGGGAAGATGTGCTTCTTCAGCACGGCAATCTCGTACAGCGTAGAGCTGTTAAACATAACGTCGGCGTTCTCCTGGAAGGGATATATCCATCTTTCCTCGCCGGCTCTTACCGATTGCCACATATCCAGAGTGTGGGCAACCGATGCGCCACGGGTTTCGTAATCTCTTACGATTCGGCGCAGAAGTCGTAGGTAGCTTGAGGGAATACGGTTATGGTTGTCGAGATTAAGGGGGAGCAGGGGGGTTACGAACAGGCGGAATACCAGCGTGGGGTCAAGGCCCTCGGGCAGAAGCACGGGGTTCATTGCGTGCAGACCCTCTACGATAATAACCGACTTTTCGTTAAGGCGAAGCTTGTGTCCGAGCCACTCACGACGGCCGGTCTTGAAATTAAAGGAAGGAAGCTCTACCTCCTCGCCTCTGAGCAGCATATCCAGGTGCTGACCGAAAAGCTC
This sequence comes from Clostridia bacterium, assembly GCA_017646745.1. Lineage (GTDB taxonomy): Bacteria > Bacillota > Clostridia > Oscillospirales > CAG-272 > UBA1740. The sequence continues at coordinate 24,716 of JAGCLY010000012.1, read as the reverse complement.
GGTGTCAATGGTATTTATATGCTCAAGGTCAACCTTGCCGTCGGGGCCGGGTGAGATCTTGTCACGGTCTACGTAGTAGTCGTCAAGGCTCATGAGTATAGGCTTCTTGCCGTGCACTCTCAGCTGGGTGGAAAGTCTGTTTGCCGAGGTGGTCTTGCCCGATGAGCTGGGGCCAGCCAGCATAACAGCCTTTGCGCCTCTTGCACAGATCCGGTCTGCAATGGCGGAGAATTTCTTCTCGTGCAGAGCCTCGTTTATACGGATAAGCTCACGGATCTTGCCGCCCTCAACCAGCTCGTTAAGATCGGCAACCGTCTCGCACTCCATAAGCTCGCCCCATTCCTTGCCCTCGTTGCATACTGCGAAGAGGTTGGGCTGCTCTTTATACTGCGAAACACGGTCGGGACTCTTTTTCTGTGGGAATACGAAAATAAATCCACCCTCTGCCTCGAGAATATCATAGGAGCGAAGATAGCCTGTGGAGGGGGCAACCTCGCCGTAATAGTAATCGGCAAAATCGCCGTGCTTATATACGTCAAAGGTGGACAGCGGACGGTAGGACAGCAGTCTTGCCTTATCCTCCTGGCCGTTGTTTTTGTAGTATTCAATAGCCTCGGCGGTGCTTATTCTGCGGCGGAGCAGGGGAATGTTCTCCTCCACTATTTTGTCCACTCTCTCACGCAGAGCCTCGGCAGAGAAGTCCTTTGCACCGCTTACCTTAACGTAAAGGCCGCTGCCAACGGTAAAGCTCATCGTTGCCTCGGCTTTTGGCCAGAGCTGCTCGATGGCGAGGAACAGCACGAACTGCGCTGTTCTGGTATAAACCTCGGCGCCTGCAGGGTCGGAATATCTGATAAGGCGAACCACACCGCCGGATGCGGCAACTGCCTCTCTCACTCTCTCGGAGTCGGGACGCACGTCCTTCTCACGCAGGGGAATATAATTAAGTGTGAAAACGTCACCGGCAATCTTTGCGGCTATGGGATCGGTGGACAGCTTGCCTGTAACAAGGCCCATTTCTCTGATTATATCAAGCAGTGATTGATCCGCAAGTGCGGTAACTTCACGTCCGTCTATTATAAGCTTCATATTATTTCCTCGTTTTTTTCTTTATCTTCTTTATCGTATGCATTATCGTCCTCGGAATTAACCTTCAGGGCATTTTTTCTTTCATTCAGTATGATACGTGCCAGCTGAACTCCGTTGATACATATAAGCGATGCGTTAAGCACAACGACCGGCATTGTATTAACGCAAATTGCGTAGATAAGGCTGATAAGACCGCCGGCCATATTTACAGCTCTCAGCCATTTAATATCTCTCATGATAAATGATACCAGCACAAGACCCGTGCCAAGGTATCCGAACAATTCAAGTGCCATTTCAGGTGTCATAAAACAAAAAAACCTCCAAAAACATTAACTTCCGTTTATTTCGGTAGTTAACCATTCTCGGCGGTTTGTAGAAACGTTTGCCCATATCGCAATCATATACCAAATTTATTAGCGGATTGTATTATATCACAATATGCACAAAATGTCAAGAGTTTAACAATTCTTTATGTTAAAAATGTGTAAAAACGGCGGAGAAGCTTAAATTTCTCCGCCATAAACATTATTAAATTTAGAAGTAACTCACCTTCACACGCTTGCCCATCTTTTTTAGGCAGTCGGTAAGCTCGCTGACTATCTTAAGCTTTATGTTGAAGTTGATAGGCATGTTGGGATTCTGGTGTGCAGGGTTCATCGCCCGACCGACGAAGAGATTTATGTCGGTAGCCTCCTCGAACAGAAGTCGGCAGATCAGTGACGCACCGTCCTTCTTGAAGTTCCAATGCTCAAAGTGCTGGTTTTCGCCCAGATAGTCCTTGGCGTATTCCACAACCTTATTCATTGTGATAACTCCCTCGGTTACCAGATCCACACCGTCGATATAGGAGATGGGTGGAAGTCCGCCGGGCTCAAAATTAGTGCTTACGGTGATCTTCTTGCCCAAGTACTTAGCGGCGATAGAGGAGGTAGTTCCACCGCAGACAATATGCTTACCCTCCTTGGAGAAGAAGAGCGACATCATTCTGTCTGCATCGTCACGGTTAAGGGGTGGGCCGAAGAGAACGTTCATAGGCTCTCTTTTTCTTATCCTTACCACGCATGCGGTGGTATCGTCGGCTGGCTGTCCCTCGTAGAGCTTTTCACACTCGTCTACCAGCATGGTGGACAGATTTTTAGCGGTATATTCACCGGCTATCAGCGCCTCCATGTATCCGATGATATCCTCCCTTTTCCAGCTGAAGTTATAGCTGTTGCCCGAGCCTGCGTGGGGGCATCCGTCGCTCATGGCAACAAAGGTGTCGCCCTCTCTGAGATACACGGTGCTCTTAAATATCTTCTTGCCGTCGATATTCATCTCGGTGGTGGGATAATCGTAATTTTCGCCATCACGGACAAGAATAACGTGGGGGTTGTCGTACTGTATTATATCGGCGGTTTCATTATCCTTCAGGTGAATAATGGTAAAGGTGGAGTAGGCTACCTTTCTCTCCGAGCAGACGGGCAGGGTTGCGGCTATGGTAGACACGCACTCCTCGATAGGCAGTCCGGCGGAAATCATGGTTGAGATTATCTTGGAGGTAAGGGTTGATAGGATGCTGGCCTTTACTCCGCTGCCGAGTCCGTCGGCAAGCACGATAACGGTGGATCCGCCCTCGCCCTCGATTATCTCAATATGGTCGCCGCACAGCTCCTCGCCGTAGTGGTTTATACTTTTATAGCCGATGTCGGCGCACAGATCATTCATCGGCAATATTCTCCTTAAGCTTAGTAAGGGCGATCTTGGTTTCAGCGGCGGTTTCTCCCAGCAGCGAGGCGATCTCCTGTACGATACGCATCTGTTTTTCAACCACCCTGTCGGCTACCTCGGCGGTTCTTCTGCTGACATCCTCCTTGCGCTCTCTTTCCAGCTCCTCGTCGGTTACGTCACGCATAATCGCGATTATGGTTCTGGAGTCCTTGTCGTATGCAACCGTTCTGTTTACAAATCGCTTGTATTCTGCAAGGTATACTTTGTCATTTGCGGATCTGCCGCTGTTCTTTACCTGCAGGAATATTGCGGGGTCAAGAATTCTTACTACTGATTCGCCAAGCACGTCGGTGGCCGATCTGATGTTCATGATCTTTCTTGCGGCATCGTTGATCTGCTGTACCTCGAGATCCTCGTTCAGCGCAATGATTCCGTTGGGGGAATGGCTTACTATGGTGTCGGAGAAGCTCTCCGCCTTTTCCTTAAGGAAGGGCAGGCACATGGTTATCTCGGCCTTGCCCTGACAGATTGCGATCGCCTTGTCACGGCAGGTGTTGTATCCGCAGGTGCCGCAGTTAAGCTCGTCGGAGGGACGGAACTTGCCCATCTTGCGCAGCTCGGCCATAATTTCCAGCTCGCTGGGCATCTGCAGATCCTGTTCTATATGTATAAAGCTCTTGCTAAGCTCTGCGGGGGTGGGCTGTTCTACTACGAAATCATCCCTTCCGGCAAAGCTATTGATTCTCATATAATCGCCTACGATCGAGTGGGCGTCCTTACTCATTACAGGGCCGCCGATACAGCTGCCAATACATGCGGACATCTCGATGAAGCACTTATGCACCTTTCCCGCCTCTATATCACGAAGGGCGGCGATGCAGTTTTCAACTCCGTCTACTGCCAGATAGCTGTATTCGGGCATACGCTCGGTCATGGTATTTAATACTCCGCCGGTGGTGGGGAAGAGTCTTGCACGGCTCTCGTCATTAGAGTCGCATCTGCGCTCTATTTTTATACCCGCCTCGGCAAGCATGGTGTCAAGCTCCTCAAAGGTGAGCACCGCATCAACAGTACCGACGTACTGCTCAGCCTCGTCCTTTTTGGCAACGCAGGGGCCGATAAACACGGTTTTTGCCCCCTCAATTCTACTCTTTATTCCTGCGCAATGAGCCTGCATGGGTGACATTACGTCGGCAAGCAGGGGGATAAGCGCGGGAAATTTCTTCTGCACAAGCAGATTTACAGAGTGACAGCAGGATGAAATTATTACGTCCCTGTTATCCTCTCTAAGCATGCGCTGATATTCATTTTTTACCACGGTTGCGCCGAGGGCGGTTTCCTCAACAGAGTGGAAGCCCAGCTTTACCAGTGCCTCCTGCATTGCGCCTATACCTGCGCCCTCGTAGTTTGCAACAAAGGAGGGGGCAAGGCTGACTACAACCGGAGCGCCCGACTGGATAAGCACCTTAACCTTTTCGGTGCCGTCTACTATTTGCTTTGCATTCTGTGGGCACTGTACCAGACAGTTTCCGCAGAGTATACACTCATTCGAGATTATGTGCGCCTGGTTACCCGAGAAGCGTATTGCCTTTATGGGGCATTTTCTAACGCAGCGGAAGCAGGATTTGCAGTTTGATTTTTTTAGAGTAAGACAGTTTGCCATTGCTATCTCCTTTGTCGGATTTTGTATATATTTTACTATTATTTTATTCTCTTGTCAAGTGAAAAAAGAAAAGGGCTGAAAATAATCAGCCCTTTTGATGTAAGCGTTTACTGCCAGTCAACTACGTTAACCCAGGACATAAGCAGCTCTCTTTCCTGCTCGTTGCCCTTTACAGACTGGGATGCGGCAACGATGGGCATCCACTTCTGTACGTACTGTCTTGCGGTGTCGCTCTTCTTGCAGAAGAGGTTGAGGTAGAGCTCTGCAGCCTCGGTATCTCCGCCAAGAACAAATGTAAGGTAGGTACGAGCCACGTCTGCAGATGCGTTACCCTGTGTTGCGTGTGCCCAGTCGATAACGCACGCCTGGCCGTCCTCGGTGATGATCACGTTGGAGGGGCAAAGGTCGCCGTGGCAAACCTTGTTGTGCTTGGGCATGCCCTCAAGTCTGGTGTGCAGCTCGTATCTGGTGGTTGCATCCAGGCTGGTGCTGGAGATCTTACGGTTCATCTTGTCCTTCAGCTTGGTAAGCAGGGGGCACTTATGTCCGTGAATGTTCATCTGGATGTCTACAAGCATCTCGATGTACTTTACCTTGTTATCAGGGTCATTTTTCATCATCTGGGAGAGTGTCTGACCCTCGATGTGGTCGCTTACGATAGCCCACTTTCCGTCTATCATAGTAACCTCACGGATGCCGGGGATATTAATACCGGTCTCCTCGATTCTCGCCTGGTTAAGTGCCTCGTTAAGCACGTCTGCCTTGGAGTACTCCTCGTTGAATACCTTTATACATGCGTCACCGTCACGGTAAACGGTCTTGTTAGGTCTTACTGCAATAATATTATCAAGCTTCATTTTCTTTCTCCTCTCTTAAGCATTGATGCTGTTAGGCATATCTTTTTCGGTAAAATGTCTACCATAGTAGGCATTAAGGTACATTTCCTTGATCTCGCTCATAAGGGGATAACGGGGATTTGCGCCGGTGCACTGGTCGTCAAATGCCTGCTCTACCATCTCATCGAGGCTGGCAAGGAAGGTCTCCTCGTCAATGCCGTAATCCTTGATTGTCTCCTTGATTCCTACTCTTGCCTTGAGGTCGTTGATTGCGTTGATAAGCTTCTCAACCTTTTCCTCGTTGGTGCTGCCGCCGAGGCCGAGATGATCTGCGATCTCTGCATAGCGAGCCATTGTCTTGGGATGATCGTACTGGGAGAATGTACCCATCTTTGCAGGTGCCTCGCAGGAGTTGAAGCGGATAACCTCCTCGATCATAAGTGCGTTTGCAACGCCGTGGGGAAGGTGGTGGAATGCGCCGAGCTTGTGGGCCATGGAGTGACATACGCCGAGGAATGCGTTGGCAAATGCCATACCTGCCATAGTAGCTGCGTTTGCCATCTTCTCTCTTGCGGTAACGTCGATCTGTCCGTTGTCGTATGCTCTGGGCAGATACTCAAAGATGGTCTTAAGCGCGCCGAGAGCAAGGCTGTCGGTGTAATCTGTAGCAAGCATAGCAACGTATGCCTCTACTGCGTGGGTGACAGCGTCGATACCCGATGCGGCGGTAAGGCCACGGGGTGCGCTCATGTGATAGTCGGTGTCAATGATTGCCATGTTGGGCAGCAGCTCATAGTCTGCAAGGGGATACTTAACACCGCTCTGCTCGTCGGTAATAACTGCGAAGGGTGTTACCTCAGATCCTGTGCCGGCAGAGGTGGGAATTGCGATGAAGTATGCCTTCTCACCCATCTTGGGGAAGGTGTAAACTCTCTTGCGAATGTCGATGAAGCGCATTGCCATATCCATAAAGTCTGCCTCGGGATGCTCGTAGAGTACCCACATGATCTTAGCCGCGTCCATTGCCGAGCCACCGCCGAGTGCGATGATAGTGTCGGGCTTGAATGCGCTCATCTGTGCTGCACCCTCCTTTGCGTTTGCAAGGGTGGGATCGGGCTGTACGCCCCAGAAGGATGCGTGGATAATGCCGAGCTCATCGAGCTTGTCGGTGATAGGCTTGGTATAGCCGTTTTCGTAAAGGAAGCTGTCGGTTACGATGAATACGCGCTTTGCGTGTCTGACGGTCTTAAGCTCGTCGAGAGCTACGGGAAGACAGCCCTTCTTAATATAAATCTTTTCGGGTGTTCTGAACCAGAGCATATTTTCTCTTCTTTCTGCAACGGTTTTGATATTGATAAGGTGCTTAACTCCTACGTTCTCGGAAACGCTGTTTCCGCCCCAAGAGCCACAGCCAAGGGTAAGCGAGGGAGCAAGTCTGAAGTTGTAAAGGTCACCGATACCGCCCTGTGCGGCAGGAGTATTTACAAGAATACGGCAGGTCTTCATACGGGCAGAGAATGCTGCCAGCTTTTCACTCTCACTCTGCTCGTTGATGTAGATAGAGGAGGTGTGACCGTAACCGCCGTCTGCAACAAGTCTGTCTGCCTTGTCAAGCGCATCGCCAAAGCTTGTAGCTCTGTACATGGCGAGAACAGGGGAGAGCTTTTCGTGTGCAAACTCCTCGCCAAGCTCTACGCTCTCAACCTCGCCGATAAGGATCTTGGTTCCTACGGGAACGCTGACGCCTGCCAGCTCGGCGATCTTGTATGCGCTCTGACCTACGATCTTTGCGTTAAGCGAGCCGTTGATGATAATGGTCTTTCTTACCTTGTCCAGCTCCTCGCCCTTCAGGAAGTAGCAGCCTCTTGCCGCAAACTCGGCCTTAACTGCATCGTATACCTCGCCCATTACGATAACCGACTGCTCGGATGCGCAGATCATACCGTTGTCAAAGGTCTTGGAGTGAATAACAGAGTTAACGGCGAGCAGGATATCTGCGCTGGAGTCGATAATAGCAGGGGTGTTACCTGCGCCAACGCCGATTGCAGGCTTGCCTGAGGAATATGCGCTCTTTACCATTCCGGGACCGCCGGTGGCAAGGATGATGTCAGCCTCCTTCATAACCGTATTTGTCATATCAAGAGAGGGAGCGTCTATCCAGCCGATAATTCCCTCGGGAGCGCCTGCCTTTACAGCCGCCTCAAGCACAACCTTCGCCGCCGCAATGGTAGAGTTCTTTGCTCTGGGGTGGGGGCTGATGATAATACCGTTTCTGGTCTTAAGCGAAATAAGTGTCTTGAAAATAGCAGTAGAGGTGGGGTTGGTGGTGGGAATAACCGCCGCAATAACACCGATAGGCTCAGCGATCTTCTTGATACCGAACGCCTTGTCCTCCTCAATCACGCCGCAGGTCTTGGTATCCTTGTATGCGTTGTAGATGTACTCTGCCGCATAGTGGTTCTTGATTACCTTGTCCTCAACGATGCCCATGCCGGTCTCTGCAACCGCCATTTTAGCGAGAGAAATTCTCGCCTTGTCAGCCGCACTTGCCGCCGCAAGGAAGATTTTGTCAACCTGCTCCTGGGTGTAGGTGGCAAAGATGCGCTGTGCCTCTCTGATTCTTTCGATAGCCCTCTCAAGGCTCTCGGGACTATCTACGATAGTGTTGATGTTGTTTTCCATAATATATCTCCTAATTTATAATAAACTGTGTTGTGCCGCACACTTAATAAACCCTGTTTAACCAAGTGCGCTCCATTGGATTGTTAATCTTTTAACATTCATTGTTAATATTTTAACACAAATCATCAAAAAAGTAAATTGGCAAAATAGATAATAATAAAAAAGTTTCTGGCGATATATATGTTATTTTCAACAAAAGGTAGAAAAAACGGCTGAATTTTGCCTGTTTTATACTGTTTTCCACCGAGATACGGTCCAGACTGTAACGAGAGGCAGCAGTGGGGAAAATTAATGTAAAATACAAAATGCAAAACGTATAATCATTTTCCCTTTGGGTAAGGCTCCCCCCTGTGGTAAGCTTCTGCGGAGCAGGCGAGAGGAAAAGGAAAAAGGGTAGCCGCAGCTACCCTTTTAAATATAATTAATGAAGTTTTCTTACTTGCTTTTGAGATTTTCAACCGCCTCTGTGATGCTTTCGATCTTAGACTCTCTGCCGTACTTATCAACCTCGGCCTTGTTCTTCTCACCGTGGGTCAGACAGCCTGCTCCGCCAATGCATCCGCCAATACATGCCATACCCTCGATAAAGTTTGCATCAAGCACACCCTTGCTCTTCTTAAGCAGGGCGGTCTTGCAGGCCTCGATGCCGTCGCAGACTATGGGCTTGATCTCGAAGTTGATGTTCTGCTCCTTCATAGCCTGTGCAGCCGCTTCGGTAAGTCCGCCGGAGCGGGCAAATATTCTGCCGAAGAAGGATGCGCCGGACAGCTCGCCCTCCTCAAGGGTCTTGATGTCAATGTCACGGCTGTCGTAGAGAGCCTGCAGCTCCTCAAAGGTGATAACCGCGTCAACGTAGGGTTTTGATTCCTCAAGCTGTGCCTCTGCCTTCTTGGAAATGCAGGGGCCGATGAATACAACCTTTGCCGAGGGGTCCTTCTCCTTAACGAATTTGGACAGTGCAACCATGGGAGAGGGGTTGTGTGAAATATGCTCGGCAAGCTGGGGGTGAGCAGTCTTGATATATCTTACGAACGCAGGACAGCAGGATGAGGTGATAAAGCCCTTTTCGGACAGCTCCTTTGCCTCTGAGAGCGCAACCATATCCGCACCCAGTGCGGCGGGCAGCACGTCGTAGAAGCCGAGGTTATGAAGTCCGGTTATAACCTGTCCCAGCTTTGCGTAAGAGAACTGGCTGGATACCGAGGGAGCTACGATTGCGTACACCTTGCTGTCGGCATTAGCCGCCTTAAGCATCTCAACCACACGCACCAGATATGACTTGTCGCTGATAGCGCCGAAGGGACACTGATACACGCACGCACCGCAGCGTATGCACTTAGAGTTATCGATGGTCGCCGACTTGTTCTCGTCCATAGAAATCGCCTTTACCTTGCAGGCGTTCTGACAGGGACGCTTACGGTGAACAATAGCGGTGAAGGGGCAGACCTTTGCGCAGGCGCCGCACTCCTTGCACTTGGACTTGTCAATATGCGCCACGTGATAGCGGTCAAAGGACAGCGCGCCAAAGCGGCATACGTCCTCGCATCTGTGGGCAAGACAGCCACGGCAGGCGTCGGTAACCGAGTAACCGCCTACGGGACACTCGTCACAGGCGATATCTATAACCTGAATAACGTTATCGTTTTCCTTATCTCCGCCCATGGCGATCTTAACTCGCTCGCCCAGGATGGCACGCTCCTTGTATACACAGCAGCGGTGTGTAGCCTCCTTGCCGGGGATAATGGTCTTGGGTATATCAATAAGGTTCTCAAGCAAGGTTCCCTCCCACGCAAGTCTGGCAACCTCTCTGAGTACCTTGTACTTTAAATATTGTACCTTAGTATCAAATTTACGCATTATTTTCTCCGTTTTGAATTATTACAATACTATTGTACAATATTTTGTCAAAAAAGTCAAGTAAAAAGGACTGCCATATTTGGTAGCTTAAAAATATTGACAAAAGCAATAACCAGTAATATATCAAATTAAAAAGGGACTACGCTTCCCGTAATAAATGCCGCACAAAGGTCGGGAAATGCCCCGGACTTTCTGCGGCATTTTTTTGTTTAACTTCAAATGAAATTTTGAGATTGATGAATTTTGTTATGAAGGGAAAAGCTTTGTTGTTTTGGAGGGGAATAAAATGCTTTCAACAATCTTTGCCTCGATAATAAAGCCTATTTATGTAAGCCTTTATTTACTTTTCGCCCTTTTCTTTGGATCTTTTGTCGTTAATTATCTTCATATGCTCTGCTGTAATGAGCTCAACGCCATTCTCCTTAGCCCATGCGACACAGCCCTTGAGAGCTACTGAGAGGAACACTCTCGGAATGTCGAGAATTGTCATAAGAGCATCGTCGGTGAATTTAACGGTGTCGTCTGCACGGTCTGCCGCATAGCGAACCGACTCGAGAGATGCCTGGCGAACCTGAAGCAGCTCTGCGCGCATCTTGGTCTTCTTGTGGAACCAGAAGTTTTTGGAGTCACGGTAGCCGTAGTCAACAGGAAGAGCGGGGAAGTCCTTCTTGGTAACGCCGTTGATAATAGCGTCGGCATACTTCTTCTTCATAAGGATCTTGTCTACCTTAAGGATGAAGTGTGCGCCAAACTTGGAGGTGATGCCGTTAAAATCGTTGTAGGGGGGCTCATAGCCGTTAAGCTCGCCGGGAAGGAACTTTTCTGCTCCCTCAAGCTCACGTACCCATGTACACTCGATAACCTCGATTGCGTCCGACATAACCTGAGGTCTCTCTTCGCCTGTTTCCTCATGGATCAGGCTCTTTTCCAGCTTGAAGTTGCACTTGGGCATCTTCTCGTGGGGCTTGTCACCCGGCCAGGAGAGCTTTACAGCCTCCTTGAAGGTCTTGGGGTTGTCGTCGATAAAGTTAAGTGCACATTTTCCGTTGCGGAGAATGTTCTGCGCAGTGTTCGACGAGTTACGGCAGCAGAGGAGCATTGCATAATAATCCTTACCTGCTACGTAATAGGGCTGTATGAGAGAGTAGGGACCAAGGTTGGTGCTTCCGTCCTCACATAGTGTGCTGATCACAACCGTGGGCATGGGGAAGAACATTGATGTCTGATAGAAATTGTCCACGATTCTAAGGCTTTCAAAACTACTCATTTTAAAACTCCTTTATATATGCTTTATCTAATTTTTTTCGGTAAAAGCTGGTAGATCTCGTCAAAGCTCTTGCTGTCCATAGTTCGGCAGAGCATAGCTACGGCTACGAATTCGGTGGTAAAGTGGTCGCCGGTTATCATCCGGTCCTACAGAATTGCGGTGGCAATCGGCATTAAAAAAATGTATACCCTTCCTGCAGCATGACGTATTCCTTAGCTACCGAGCGTATGGCGGTGTTCTCATAACCTCGCTCGCTTTATATTATACATTAAAATTCGACATTGTCAATGCTTTAACAGAAACTAAATATGGATTGAATTAAATAAGACAACAAAATTAATTTTTATGAAATCAAACAAATTTTCTTTGACAAACAATTTTATTTTGTGTATAATTAAAGTGTAATAAAGTAATCACCTCAAAGGAGAACTACGAAAATGATACATGGAAACGTTATGGTCGGACAGTCGGGCGGTCCGACATCGGTTATTAATGCAAGCTTGGTTGGAGTATTCAAGACCGCACAGGACGAGGGCTGTAAAACCGTTTACGGCATGCGCAACGGTATTGAGGGACTTCTTGAAGAAAGATATATAGACATTTCGGATTATATCAAAAACGATCTTGATATCGAGCTTCTTAAGCGTACACCCTCTTCCTTCCTCGGCACCTGCCGATTCAAGCTCCCCCACGCAGACAAGGCGCCTGAGCTTTACGACAGAATTTTCAGCATACTGAACGGTCTTGGGGTAAAGTATTTCTTTTATATAGGCGGTAATGACTCTATGGACACCATTATGCAGCTCTCCGAGTATGCGAGAAAAATTGGCTCGGATATTCGCTTTATGGGTGTACCCAAGACTATCGACAACGACCTTGCATGTACAGACCACACACCCGGATTTGGCTCTGCATCCAAGTATATCGCCAGCACCATGAAGGAGATAATCCGTGATGCCAAGACCTATCCCAATGATTCTATTACAATCGTTGAGATAATGGGTAGAAACGCCGGCTGGCTTACCGCATCCTCTGCGCTCTCTCGCTCTGAGGACTGTGACGGCCCCGATCTTATTTATCTTCCCGAGGTTGTCTTTGATCACGAGAAGTTCCTTGAGCAGATCAAGGAGAAGAAAAAAACTCACAAGGCGGTTATCGTAGCCGTTTCCGAGGGTATTAAGACTGCCGACGGAAAGTACGTCTGCGAGGCGAACAAGAATACCACCCTTGTGGACTCCTTTGGTCATAAGGCGCTGGGCGGTACTGCGCTCTACCTTTCCGACTTCCTTACTGATAAGCTGGGAATCAAGTGCAGAGGTATAGTTCTTGCTACCCTGCAGCGCTGTGCATCCCACCTTGTTTCCCGCCGTGATATTACCGAGGCCTTTATGGCGGGCGCTGATGCGGTTATGGCTGCTCTGCGTGGCGAAACCGGTAAGATGATCATCTTTAAGCGTATTTCCAACAACCCCTATTCCATTGTCACCGATATTATGGATATTCGTGAGGTGGCTAATAAGGAAAAGTGCGTTCCCCTCGAGTGGATAACCGAGGACGGAACCTACGTTTCCGAAGAGTTTGATACCTATGCAAGACCTCTTATCATAGGCGAGCTCTCTCCCTTTATGGTAGACGGTCTTCCCAGACATTTGTTTATCGACAGATAATATAAAGGAGATTTTATTATGAAAAGCAGATTGTTTAAATTCATTGCGGTTATTTTACTTATTTTATCGTTGACATCCTGCTCTTTGATCGAAAAATATTTGCCCGGTGGAGATAACGATAAGATTCCGGGCGATACCGAAACACCTGATACTCCCAATACTCCTGATACTCCCGATACTCCTGATGTACCGGATACACCCGAAGCCCCTGAGAATCCTGAGAATCCCGAAAATCCTGAGAATCCTGATGAGCCCGAGCCTCCGAAGCCTGAGACAATCCCAACAATTTATCTTGCCGGTGACTCCACCGTAAAGACCTATAATGACAATCAGTACATTGGTGGATGGGGACAGTTCCTTGAGCTCTTCCTTGCTGACGACATCAAGGTTGTTAATGCGGCGCAGGGCGGCAGAAGCTCACGCTCGTTCATTAACGAGGGACGTCTTTATGATATCGAGGGATCAAGCTACACCTTCTCCCAGAACGACGGTAATTCTATCGGTGACGTAATCAAGGAAGGTGACTACCTGCTTATCCAGTTCGGTCACAACGATGATGCATCTAAGCTCTCCAATTATTCCACTATTTTTGACAGAATGGTTCCCCTCGGCGAGCCTGATGCAAACGGAATTTATCCCGTGATTCCTGCCGAGAAGAAAGCTACCGACTATCTTCCCGATGATTACACCTCTAAGGCTACCGATTCTGAGGAATCAAAGGCGCTTGCTGAGATTGCAAAATATGGCGACGAATATTATGCCTATGGCAGCGGTACATATAAGTGGTATCTTAAGCAGTACATTGAATTTGCCAGAAGCAAGGGTGCTATTCCCGTGCTCGTTACACCGGTTGCCAGAGTTAAGTTCTCCGGCAGCGAGATAATTGGCGGCGCAGGCCTTCACGGCGAGAATTTTGCATACGTTGAGGCTGTTCGTCAGCTGGCAGAGGAAGAGGAATGCTTGCTTATCGACCTCTTTGCCGATTCCAAGGAGATCCTTGAGGCGGCAGGTCCCTCTTATGCTAACTATATGATGGCGCTTAAGCCTAACGAGCTTACCGGCGCATGGCCCTCGGGTTATGATTCTGCATACGGCAACACCGAGGCGGGATACACCGGTATCGAGGCTACCCACTACAACAAATACGGTGCATTCCTTCAGGCGGCAAGGGTTGCTGAGCATCTTCTTGGCTTCGGAGAGGGACATCCCTTCTACGATAAGATTCTCACTACTCCCAGCAGCTATATTGATCCCTCTAATCTTATGAGCAAGAGCTCTGTTAAGGCTGTAGAGTCGCTCTTTGAGGTTATCACAGTCACCAATCCCGACAGAGAATATGCCTCTGCAGATGCAGTTTCGGCGCTTATATCCGATCTTGCGGCGGGCGGCGAGGTTACCAATGATAATTATATTGCTATAGGCGAGAGGTGCGAGGCTATCAGAGCCGAGTATGCAAGACTTAATGTTGACGACAGACCTCTTGTTACCAACATATCGGTGCTCGAGGAGTACGAGGCGGCTGTAAAGCACTTTGTTGAGGCTAACAGACCCGAGCCCAGCCGTGTTGTGATATTCGATGCGGATGATCTTGCCCAGAGCCAGTATAATTCTACCGTTACCGAGGGCGAGTTTACTCTGGTTGCCACATCCGATAAGGCTATGGATAAGAAGAGCAAGACCGCTACCTTCGTATACAATGGCACTACCTATGAAAATCGCTACGGTCTCAGCGTGGGCGGTAGCGCAAAGTTTGGAAGCAGCAGATACGTTTCCTTTACCGTGGACGGTCCTTGTACCATTACCGTTGCGGCTCAGTCATCCAGCTCCTCGGCTGACAGAACTCTTAATATGGTCAATGCCTCGGGCGGCTCTGTCGGCAGCTTTGACGCTCCCGGCGCTCTTGGTGTTACCACCGTAGAGATTGACAGCGCAGGAACCTATTCCATTGGCTCTGCCGGAAGCGGAATTTACATCTTTGTAATAATCATTGAATATTTTGATTGATTTCTTTGGTTTGAGAAAATATTGACATCTTTCTCTCGGTGTGATAAAATATAAGTAAAAATATTCTCATACGAGGGAAATAATTTGTTAAGGAGTTTTTTATGAGAGCTCGTGACTTCAGAGAAAAAGCTCGCGCTGCCCTCTCGGGCAAATGGTTTATTGCTGTTATTGCCGGAATGATCGCCTCTATGTTTGGCGCGGCCGGAGGCGGGGTAACCTTCAGCTTTGAAAATGATTTTAACATTGATCAGATGCCCGGTAGCGGAGCTGAGGCTATCTTTTCAGGAAACGTCAACTATTGGCCGATTATGTTCGGGACGTTGCTATTCGTAGTTATTTGTGCTGCTATATCCCTTGTTCTCGGCAGTGTAATCAGCGTTGGCTATGCCGAATTTAATCTTGATCTTGACGTCGGGTTCTATAATCCGAGAATCAGCAGTCTTTTTGCTCACTTTGGTCGTACCAAGACTGCTGTTGGTGCCAGCCTGCTTGTGTTCTTGCGCGTTTTTATCGGCTCAATATTCTTCATTATTCCCGGTATAATTGCGGCGTATAAGTATTCTATGGTATACTATGTGCTTGCCGAGAACCCTTACATAACGGCGGCAGATGCCTTAGAAAAATCAAAGGAGCTTATGCGCTTCAATAAGTGGAGGCTGTTTTGCCTTGACCTTAGCTTCATCGGCTGGGACTTACTTAGCATAATAACCTTCGGCATTGCTTCTCTGTGGGTAACTCCCTATCACCAGGCAGCTCGCACGGCCTTTTATCATGACATATCAAGTCCTGAAGCAAGCTACAGATGGTAATTGATCAATAATTGAATTTTTTGCGGTTTTTGTGTTTTTTGCACAAAAACCGCATTTGTTTTTTGATATACACAAATTATCAACAAATCAATGGGTGTAAATAATAATTTACATATTTCAAAAAAATCCTATGAAAATGAAATTTCAAACAAAAAACTTGCAAGAATGCTTAAATCCTCTTGAAAAATATCATATATTGTGATACAATGTTTTCATATTTTTATAAAGGAAAAAATCATGAAAAGATTACTGACCTTAATCATTGCGCTCGTTATGATGTTGACTATGGCGAGCTGCTACTTGCTTCCCGAGGATCTGCAGGCTACCATTGATGACCTGGAGAATTCAATTCTCGGAGGAGATTCCGCTGACAATGGCAATCACACTCACGACTTTGCCGTTGTTGAGTCAAAAAAGGCTTATTGTGCTAAGGATGGTTGGCAGAAGCTGGAATGCGAATGCGGTGAGAAAAAGGAAGAGGTTATTCCTGCACTCGGTCATATTTGGGGCGAGTGTATTGAGGCGTCCAGACTTATCTGCTGTACCAGACTCGGCTGTGACAAGACTCAGCTTACCGAGGGTAACGGCAAGTATGCCGATATGCTTAGCTTCACATTTGGTGATACTGAAAAGGCGGCTCTCAGCGCAAAGCACGAGGAGTTGGCTTCTATTCTTAAAAACGCCGATAAGTACGACAAAAATACTCACAAATATTCAAAGGATGGCGCTCTTGCAGAGGCATACGCAGCTGCTGAGACTCTCTACGAGGAGTACAGTGATATGATCCTTGAAGCTCAGGGTCAGTACTCTATTGCCATGACTCTTTATTACTGCGATCACAAGAACACCGAGCTTGAGGCCATCTACAACGATATGATGAATTACTATACCGAGCTGGTTGCTAAGTTCTATTCGCTCTCTCAGCCCTGGTATGACTCTATGTTCCGTGAATTCTTCTTCTACGGCGCAACCGAGGAGGAGATCAACGCATTCCTCTTTGACAGTAGTGCATACGCTAACGAGGAATACACCAGACTTAAGAACAGAAACGATGCTATCGAGCTTGAGTTCAACAACATTCCCGATCCCACAGCCAGCAACGCTCCTGTTGCCGAGCTTTACTATGAGTTTGTTCAGAACAATAACCGTATGGCTGAGATCCTCGGCTACGACAACTATCTTGAGTATGCGTATGAGAACATGTACGACAGAGAATATACCTACCAGGATGCGGCTAGCTTCGTTGAGTACGTAAGACGCTCTATCACCCCTGCATATAACAGCATTTACAGCGATTGGGGCAGACTTACCAGCGGTAATATTTCCGAGACCATTATCGATCAATATTATGACGTTGTAAGCAACAGCTTCTTCTCCGATATGGACTCCAACAAGCTATTTAACGACTATATCGACGATATGGCTATGGCGTTTACCTCTAACCCCGATAAGACGATCTCCTTCTCCGACTGTCTTAACGACCTTATGGCAGACGGCAATCTCTTCAGAGGCAGCTACGAGGGCGCATATGTTACCTACGTTCGCGGCGCAAATCTTCCTATCGCATACTTCGGTAAGGACTATGACAATGCTACTACCGTGGCTCACGAGTTTGGTCACTATATGAACGAGATCTACAACGAGGATGCATACAGCCAGTCATTCGACCTTCTTGAAACCCATTCTCAGGGTCAGGAAATGCTCTTCATTTACTATGTAAAGAGCCACATCGATCCTGCTGCGGTAAAGCTGGTTGAAACATACCATCTTCTTTCCACCATTCAGACCATTATGCTGTCGGTACAGGTTGACTGCTTTGAGAGAGCTGTATATCTTGACTACTACGACGGTCCCGGCTCTGAGGAAATCATGGCAGACGGTACTATCACTGCAGATGAGTATGATGCTCTCTACGCAGGTCTTTCTCAGTATCTCGGCATATACGAGCACTACCGTGTTGACGAATACTGGAGATACGGTATGACCATCTCATCTCCCTGCTACTACATTTCCTATGCCGTTTCGGGCATAAATGCACTTCAGATTTATGTCAAGGCAAATAACGAGTCCTTTGAGGCTGCTAAGGATTCCTACCTTAAGCTCTTCACATACACCGATGCTGATCTCGATGGCGAAATGAATTTGAACGACGTTCTTGAATACGCAGGTCTTCTTTCCTTCACCGATGAGCAGACATATGCAAAGATTTATTCTTTTGTAAATAGTAGATAAAATAACTAATTTTGAGCCGGGCGATATACCCGGCTCTTTTTTTACTTTTATCCGAGCGAATGTTAGGTTTTAATGAGAAAAACTATTAAAAAGAAAACTATAGTTGTCAAAACGATCTGTTATTGTAAGGAATGAAGGGGGAGTAACAAACAAATATAAAAAATGTGTATTCGCTCGGTTTTTGTTGAAGTTGCATGAAAAAGCACTTTTGTCCTTCCTTTCATTGACTTTATTCACTAAAAATGGTAAAATATACGTATATTTTTGATTTTATTAATAAGGAGCAAAAAATGTATCTTACAGCGTTATCCTTTGCAATAATTTTAATAGGAGCCTTGCTTGCGTTTATGAGCGCCCAGAAGGGTAGTAAGAGCGGACTTGTCCGCTCGGCAATAAACCTCGCCTCGATTGTTATATCGGCTGTGCTGGCCACCTTCTTCTCGGATTGGATGTCCGATATACTTGAGGGTCCCTCGCTCAGCCTGATCTACGGTCTGGGTCTGGAGGGTGCCTTCGGCTCGGATATCGGCAACATCAATGAGGTTCTTAGCATGATTGCTGAGCCTGTCGCGGCAATGCTTATATACATCCCCGTGTTCTTTGTTTTTTACGGGATTGCCAGTCTGGTGTGCCATTTTGTATACAAGGAATATTGCGGTAACGGCGAGGACAACAGGGTTGAGTATATTTCCGAGGATGCACCCTTCTACGTTAGAGAAAGCGCATCGCTGGGCATGGCTTGCGGAATAGTCAGCGGTATCCTGCTTACGATTATAATTATGAGCCCCCTGGCAGGCGGACTTAAAACCGCAAAGAGGGTGTTCAAGGTGATTGACAATATGGCTGGCGAGAGTGTTATCACAGGCAGTGAGACCTATAATCTGCGCCGCTATTCTGATGACGTTATGATTTCGGTTGTTTATTCCACCGGCGGTAGGGCGCTCTTTGATATGACTACTATGATCAAGGGCAACGACGGCAGGGTGTTTATGAACGACGAGCTTGATTATCTGTCCGAGGTTGACTTTGCCGACGTTGAGAGCTCTATTATCGGAGCCGTGGGCGGTGATGCCGCTGCCACGAAGAAAATGAACGATCATGCCGAAAAATCTGCTATTATCGACAAGCTTTCTTTCGTTTGCTTCAAAAGCGCATGTGACCAATGGCGAATGGATATGCCCTATTGTGGCATAGAGAGCCCGTTGAGGAGCTGTAATACCCTCTTTAGCGATACGATCAGGCAGCTGCTCGAAAGATGCTATTGGTCAAGCGATAAGATCTTCTTCGCCAACTATCAGACTATGATCAACGTTGTGGGTATAATCCATGACGCTCAGGAGATGGTGGGTAATTCTAACGATTACGAAACCGTGCTTAATCTTCTTACTAAAGGCAACACCTTGAAAAAAATCGACGAGGAGCTTTTAAAGAATAGCAATATGTACGTACAGACCGACCATCTTGAAAAATCGGTGGTGAGTATTGTTTCACGTTATCTGTCCGATTTCTTTGCGGAAGATATGTCAAAGCGTATGGAGTTCTACGGCAAAATGGCTGAGATCTTTAACGACACAAGGACAGGATCCGAGGCGGACAGGATCGCCGGTATATGCCAAGGCTTTGACGAGCTGTTTGAGGAAAACGGTGTGAGCTTACCCTCCGCCGCTACGGAAAAGCTGGTCAAAACAATGATTAATGACTTCAAGTACAATGGCTGGATCTATCAGAGTGACATTGACAGCCTTATTATCCGATACATGTACGAGTACAACTATTACATGGGTGACATCTATTACAAATAATCTCTACCTTTTTCAGTGAGGTGATATAATGAACGAAATAATTCAGGCGATATTATCTGCGGTTATTATGCTTGCAACCGCTTGCGCCTATGTTTTTTGCATAAAATTCCTTTTGCCAAAATACGTTATCAAGCGCGGTTATTATATTGAGGATAATCTGGGCAGGGGACTTAAGCGCTTTGTCAGCGATAGCGGACGTGCTTTGCTCTTCGAGCCACACCCCTCTATCAGAAAGTACATAAAACAGTATGCTCTCGTCAGCGAGAAGGGAAATAAGTATCTCCAGTGCTACGTTGACCGTGGAGCGAACAGACTGACCTACAGCATCATTATGCTGGATAGAAATGATAAGGTTATCGACGTTGTTGAGGTTGAGGAGGTTACCGCTAAGCGTAATCTTACCCAGCCGGTTTATCTCCATCCCGATACCTCTTACGTGGCATTGATCGTTGGATCGGTAAACAAGGCGAAACTGGCCGACAGCGCAGTAAGCTATTATACCCAAAATAGCATTGTTATCTTCGGCATGGTTACAGCTGCTATAACTCTTGTGGCATCGTTGATCTTCTCGCTCTCCTTCTCCAATTTTATGTCTAACGTAGGAGCGGGCGTTAGCAGCGACGGAGTAATATATTTCCTTACCTCGCTGATCGCCGCTGTGGCAGCGGGCGTAATATCCTCGCTTTTGCTGCTCATGGACTGTAATAAGAATAATGTGAGGGTGATCAAATGACAGATAGAGAATATGTAGAAAAGGGTAGTTATACCCACCCCCAGGCCGACGGATATATAGCTCTTAAGCAGTATATTTTCATTAGAAGGGACGGCAAGCGCTGTCTGCTTCTCAGATTTGCCAACGAGTTCTCACGGACGGTACACGGATTCGAGGTTATCGTGACCCAGCTTTCCTCCGACGGACGTGTGATCGGACGCAGCCGTGTTCCTTATCAGAATATATCGGTTGCATCAGGCAATACCTATTCTCCCGACAGCGGTATCGTCGTGCGTGAAAATTGCGCCGACTTCCGCATCAGTCTTGTTTATTTCGTTTCGGGAGATTATAAGTACGTTATCAAGCGAGGCCACGCTGTGGCTCATTACGATCCCAGAGGATATGAGGTTCCTAAGACCAATCCTGCACGGTCTACGCAGATCGCAGTTAAATCTGTGCACAGGAACGGCGGAATATTTACCCTTATCGCAGTGGTATCGACTGTAATCATAGTCGGCCTCTGCCTGGTTGCTGCATTAAGCGGCAGCGGCGGTAAAAAAACCACCGCCTATAACGGTGGGGATGTTTCGGTCTGCGACACGGCTATCCTTTATTAAGTCAGGTTGGAGTAAACAATGCTTAAATATAACGATATAATTTCGAAATTGTCGGAGGCCCAGAAGATACGGATTCTGTCCGGTGTGGGCAATCTGTCCGGCAAGGATATGAAGATCCTCGGTATCCCAAGCGTAAGAGTGGGATATATGAAGGATTATGCTCGTGAGAAATACCCTCACGCAGCCTGCCTGTCCCATTCGTGGGATCCTACGCTCTGGCAGGGCGTAGCGTCTGCCAAGCTCTCCGAGATGCTTGACGATGACGTAAATCTGTTTATCACCCCCGGCCCCAGGGTTAAGGTTTCCCCTTATCGCAAGGAGATGAGCGAGGATTCCTACCTCTCCTACCGTATGGCGGCGACCTATGCCTCTGCCGTAGGCAATACCGGCGGTGTAGACCTGCTCTCGGGATATTATCTCACCGAGGCGGATGTTGAATGGATGGACACTCATCCGAACGAAAGGGTTATTGACGATCAGCTTATCAGTCCGTACATAACCGCCCTGTCCACCCGATCTGCCCGCGCCCTGCTTACCGATACCAGAACTCTGCCGGGCGAGTATAGTGATATTCCCGGAAGAATGCGTATTGCCGCAAAGGAATCGGCAGATTTCCTCGTCTGCGCTCAGGCTACCGATGAGAACACCGTTGCGCTGATCAACGAGGGAGTTATATGCCTCTCGGCATCCTCGAATGCCATTGAGGGCGCAATATCCAGATACAATAAAATTAAACAGCAAATAGAGCGCGGCTCTGCCGACGAATCCAGACTACAGGAGGAGATTCGTACAAATCATGCTCTCTCGCCCCAGACGGTTGACGAGGCGCTTGATAAGGTGCTTTCCTTCATATACACCTGCAGCGAGAGCGCGGGCAAGGCCCGTCCCGAGGCGGTGGATACCGATGCTCTGGCTTACAGGTCAACCCTCTCGTCCACCGTTCTTCTGAAGAACAAGTGGGATCTGCTCCCCCTGTCGGGAGATATGCGTGTGGCGGTAATCGGCGATCTTACAGGTGAGGGCACAGAGCCCGGCGGCCTGCTGGATAAATTCCGCACCGCACTTGTAAGCAGCGGTTACGAGTGTACCGGCATTTGCGCTGGCTACGGCGGAGGGGATATCCACGGCGTCGAGGCTAAGAATGCTGCGAAAAAGCTGCTTGCCGAATCCGATGCGGCAATTCTTCTGCTTGGTGTTAACAGAGCAGGGGAGAGCGAGGTCGCCGGTGGCGAAACTCTGTCCCTACCTGCCGAGCAGCTCAGACTTGCAAACGAGCTGGCAAGACTCGGTAAGCCTATCGTGGCGGTTATCTCGGATGCCTATGCCGCAGATATCGACTTTACCCGTCAGTTTGACGCCCTGCTTCTTGCGCCCCTTGAGACGACCTACGGTGCGCTGGCAACCGTGAATATTATCAGCGGTGTGGAGAACCCCTCGGGCAAGCTGGCATATACCCTTTACGGCGGCGCAGATACTGCGTTTGCAAAGCGTGCATTTTATAAAAAGGAGTACGGCATTAAGTCCGGACCCTTTATCGGATACAAATATTACGACACCGCAGAGCTGCAGATCGGCTATCCCTTCGGCTACGGTCTGTCCTATTCGGAGTTTGAGTATTCCGCTCCCTCTATTGAGGACGGCAGGATAAGCTTTGAGGTAAAGAACATCTCCGACCGAAAGGCCACCGAGATCGTGCAGATCTATATCGGCATGAAGAAGTCGGCTGTTATCAGACCCAAGAAGGTGCTCTGCTCCTTCGCCCGTGTGGAGCTTGAGCCCGGGCAGAAAAAGCGTATCGGCTGTAAGATCGAGCTCCCGAGAGTCCTTGTGGGCAGTGATAGAGTCGTCGAGGGCGGCGAGTATGACGTATACGTCTGCTCATCGGTATCCGACGTCAGATTGCAGACCAAAATGACCGTTAGCGGCACCAAGATAGCGCCCGACGGCGAAAGATTAATTGATTACATTCAGTCTAAGTCAAACATTAAGGAAGACAAATTTACTTTGGAGGCGGATATTAACGTTATGAAAATGTCATACAAGAATATACTGTTTGGAGTAAGCGCCATCGTGCTGTCAGTATGCCTGGCGGTGTTCAACGCCGTAATGGAGCTCTCCTCTATTTTCCTCGGTCTGATGAGCGTAGTTCTCGCTATCGGAGCGATAATCTTCTTCGTTATGGAGGCAAACGAGCGCAACCGTAAGCATGAGGAGGATAAAAGACGTATTGATCAGGCGAACAAAGCGCATTTTGCAGGCGCGGAAACCGTTCCTAACGTAAACTCCTCCAGACTCTTCCACGCTGAGTTCGATGCTCAGGACAAGGTGTCTGCAGACGAGATTGCTCAGGCAGAGGAATTTGTTGACGAGCAGATTGCCGAATTCATTGACTCCGGCTTTACTCTTACCGCTGCGGTAAGCGAGTTTATACAGTTTGCGGCAGAGAAGGGATATAAGTTTACCAGGGGCGCTGTGGAGAACCTTCTTGCCTCCATGGCAACCTCCAAGCTGGTTATTACCTCTATGTCCGACGCAGACTTTAACTCCTGCATACTTCTTCTTTCCGAATACTTTGGCACGGGCGCATTTGTTGATGAGTTTGAGGCCAAGGAGGATAAGAAAGAAAACGATACCTTCTTTGCAAGCGATGCTAACGGCGACAAGGTGAGAAAGAACATTCTCCTTGCCCTCGGTGCAGCGGCGGCAGCCCCCGAGAAGATTCATATCTCGGCTACCAAGGGTGTTACCTGCGACGGTATTTATCACCTCATCACTCCCTTTGCACGCTATATCAGCGCACAGAGAGATAAGAACAGCATTGAGATCTATAACAAGGTTGGCGCCAACGTGGGCTATACCATTGCACCCAACCTCTGGCTCTTCTTAAACCTTGCATCCGGCCAGTCTGTTACCGCCCTCCCCATGTCCATATCCCGCCTTGCGGCGCTTAACACACCCGTGTTTACCAAGGGCAGTAAGTCTGACACCCACGTTAACCTTCACGGTCTTAACCGTCATCAGCTTAGCTATATTACCGATAGATCCCGTGCCTCTGATATTTCCGAGGATCTCTGGAAGAGATTTGACAAGCTTGAGAGATATGCGAGAGAGTATTCGGATTACAGATTCGGCAACAAGCTCTGGCGTAGCTTTGAAAAGCATCTTTCGCTGCTTATCTCCTGCGGCGCAGAGATTGCCGATGCGGCAGACGTTGCAATGGCGACACACCTGCTTCCCTCGCTTGCGGTAGTTCTTAACGGCAATATCAATAAGGATGATCCCGGTCTGCTTGAAACCGTGGAGTTCATATTCGGCTCCGAGAACATTGCTGTGTCACGAGAGATCATTAAGACATATCTCAGCGACATCAAGCGTAAGGATGCGAAGGCCGATAATGCAGAGGCCTAAGGCAAAATCAGTGTAAGGAGTACGTCAGAGATGATTGACTATAATTTCATCGCGGCGGCAAGCTTGCCCGGCTTTTTAACGTCGGGCACGGCAATTATGATCTACATATTCATATTGCTGGGCGCAATTATTGCGCTGGTTGCAACCGTGTTATTCAAAGAAAGTAAATCCGGCACGTCGGCAGAGGAGCTCGGCAACAGGATCGTGATCAATGCGCCTGCGGCAGAAAAAGCCGATAAAAAGGACGAGAAGCCCGATCGCACCAGATTCTTTATGCTCACCGAGATAGAGCAGAGGAAGAAAAAGTATATGCGTTCTGTATATGACAAGAACGTAACGCTGGAGAGCTTCTGCGAGGATT
>JAGCLY010000101.1 GCA_017646745.1 Clostridia bacterium | reverse complement strand
CAGCCAATGAAGCGGGCGTAATGACCGTTTTCCTAAACCTTTCCTGAAATTTTGCGGATTGCTGTGCCTTCCGCAAAAAGACCTCGCTCAAAAATTGAGCGAGGTTTTTTGTTTTATTTGATTTTTATATCAATCGCCCTGATACTGTACGTTGTAGAAGTACGCCTTACCTGCATTGATACCGAATGCGGCAACGTCAAGCTCGATGTACTCGTGAGTTGTATCAAAAGTGCCGTCCTTGGGAAGATCTCTTGCATTGATAACACCGCCGTTCTGGAAACCGGGATAGATAAGCTCACTCTTGTTCTCAGTCTTGCCAAGATCGTGAAGTATGAACGTAACGAATACATATCCTTCACCCTTGTTAAGATGCGCGATCTGTTCGTTTGTGAGTGCGGAATTCTCAAAGCTTGCCTGAATAATCTGAGGAATGGTAAGACCTGCAAGAACTTTATTCTCGAAGTACTCAGTAGAACCGTTGTTGTAGAACTGTACAGTAACTGTACCTGCATAGGTGATCTGCTGATTAGTGTTGCGGTTAATGCCTGCCTTATTTGAATCCTGAGGAACAAGCTCGATACCCGTAGCGCCGCATGCACCGTAAACCATATCCTCAAGAGTCATGATACTACCTGCAATCTCAATACCGTTGGAGAAGCAGTTATTTACGGTTGCATTGGTTACGTTACCGTCGATAATGTGGAGAAAACGCATACCTACGTCTGTAGCGGATACAGTTACGTTTTTCACGTCGAGATAATAGTTAGCATTGATGGCATCTGCCTGATCGTAATTACCAACAAGAATACCAATCTTATAAACGCCCTTAGGATCAGATCTGTTAAGATCAAGGTTAATCGGGCAATTTCCTATAACGTTAAGGTCAGAAATGGAAACCCTGTATGTGTACGTACCCTTGTCAGTCTCGGACCAGGGATAAATACCAATGATGGAATTGTGGATTTCCCAGTCACCACCCTGTGAATGATAAGCGTTAAGCTCATCTGCAGTAACAACGCGTACACCGGAGGTGTCTACGTTGTGATTATTACCGTTGATGATAGCGCCCTTATTGATGAAGAGAATTCTGTTGTTTATCACAATAATCTCTTCGAACGTCTGCTCTGCAGCGGGCTTAAGAGCAACTTCGGGAACGAGAGCGTATCCGTACGTACCAACCTTCTCAAGAACTACGATGTTAATAGGAAGGCTGCCTGTGTATGCGGAATTGTCCGCAAGGTTTCTCATCTCTGCGAAGGTGTGTACGTTGTAGCCTTCGTTGATGTTGAATCTATATGAGGTGCTGGTTTCGTGCGCACTGCCCGAAACGGATGTAACTGTAACGGTGATCTCACCCGTCATATTGAAGGTGATCTTGCCGTCAGCATAGGTAGCAACCGCGTCACCTGTCACGCCGTTCTTGTGTGTGAAGGTGTATTTTACGTCCTCGCATACGTCTGTACCGTTAGCGGTAGCAACGAAGGGGAGCTGCTCTGCGGCGGAGGTAAAGGGATCTACCTTAGAGAAGCTGTAAACGAAGCCGGGTCTGGTTGCAAATACGTCAGGAAGCGAGATAAATTCGGGAGGAACGATAACGGATATGTTAGCTTCATCAGAAACTTCGGTGCCACGGATAGTAGCCTTAATCTTAGCCGAACCGTGACCGAGCGCCTGAAGAGCACACGTATAACCGTTGGGATTAATAGCTATAAAATCAGAACCGGATACTATCACATAATCAATTTCAAGACCCGTAACCGCCTCAAAGTTGGCGTTATAGACCTGGACTTCGAGAGAGGGAGTGAAGCTGCCGTTCTTATCGAGGGTAATCTTGTCCTGCTCAAAGCTTATAATATAACGGGTACTGTTTATCTCCGCCTGAGTAGGAGCTACTGTGAAGGTAAGCACGTTACTCGTCACTGTACCTACGGTTGCCTGAACCTTAACGGTAGCACCCGTGGGAGCGTCAGATTTAACTAAAAGAGTCTTGCCGCTTATGGTAGCGTAGTCACTTCCCTCTACGATGGTGTAGGTAACAGCAAGCACAGAAGCATTAGCGGGAGTAATGGTTTCTGTCATAGTAACCGAATTGCCCTTGACAACGTCGGTAGAGCCGATAGCGCTGATCTCGATAGCGGTAGCAGGAACACCCACGGTAAAGACAAGAGTGTTACTCTTGATATCACCGCACTTAGCATATACCTTTACGGTAGAGCCAACAGCCGCATTAGAGTTGATTACAAGCACGTCGCCGGAAATAGCAGCAATATTTGCTCCCTCCTCAAAAACCCAGACGATATCGCCTGTCGCACCTGTGGGTGCTGCAGTCTTGGAGAGAATGGTACTGTTGCCGGGCATAATGTTTGTTACACCGTTTGCAGATGCAGTAATAGACTCCATAGGAACAACTACTGTGATCTCAACTGTGTTGGAGGTCAAGCTTGAGGTCTTGGCAACAGCCTTGATCTTAGCACCTGCAGTAGCATTTGTATTTACAGTAAGCTTGTCACCTGCGATGGTAGCGAATCCCTCGCCCTCGCTGATAGAATAGGTAACGTCACTTGCGGACTTGCCATCGATTGTTGCCGAGAGAGTAACGGTCTCTCCGGGTGCGGCAGTAGTCTTGTCAGCACCAAGCTTAAGCTCTGATGCCGAACCCGAACAGGATGCTATTACCACAGCCGTAATCAAAAGAAGGCAAATGATGGATAATCTTCTCATGTTTTTCATTAGAATTCTCCTTGTTTATTTTATGTTAATCAATTAACATACGAATTTCAATGCGGTTTTCAGGTGATGCTGCATCACCGGTATAGACCGCTACTATAACAACACCCTTACCCGTGAAGGTGAGGTTAGCGAACGCACTCATCAGATTGCCGAGTCCAGCTATACCTTGCACTGCACGCGCGGCACGCTCTCTTCTCGACTCCTCCTCGGGGGTAATAGGCTTCTGCCACATCTTAGCGAAGTCTT
>JAGCLY010000100.1 GCA_017646745.1 Clostridia bacterium | reverse complement strand
TCCCGCATACGAGATCCTTGAGGAAATGAAGGGTCTTGACCTTGAGGGCAGAGGCTATGAGGCGCTTTGGGATTGCACCAGAGAGTGCGCAGAGAAGCAGGGCAAGAAGGCTCACTATATCACCGCCGATAACTACGTTACCATGTCCGACGGTACGGGTATTGTACACATCGCTCCCGCATTCGGTGAGGATGATAACAAGGTGGGCAGAAGATACGGTCTTCCCTTTGTACAGTTCGTTGACGGCAAGGGTGAGATGACTAAGGAAACTCCCTACGCAGGTCTCTTCGTTAAGAAGGCGGATCCTGTGATCATCGCCGATCTTGAGAAGGAGGGCAAGCTCTTCTCCGCACCCAAGTTTGAGCACGATTATCCTCATTGCTGGAGATGTAACACTCCTCTTATCTACTATGCTCGTGACACCTGGTTCATCGAGATGACCAAGGTGCGTGACAACCTTATAAAGAATAACAACACCGTAAACTGGATCCCCGAGAATATCGGTAAGGGTCGTTTTGGCGACTGGCTCCAGAACGTTCAGGACTGGGGTCTCTCCCGTAACAGATATTGGGGTACTCCTCTTAACATCTGGGAGTGTGAGTGCGGTCACAAGCACTCTATCGGATCTATCGAGGAGCTTAAGTCTATGAGCGACAACTGTCCCGATAATATCGAGCTTCACAGACCCTTCATTGATGCCGTTACCATCAAGTGTGACAAGTGCGGCGGTCAGATGAAGCGTGTAAGCGAGGTTATCGACTGCTGGTTCGACTCCGGATCTATGCCCTTTGCACAGTGGCACTATCCCTTTGAAAACAAGGAGCTGTTTGAGAGCCAGTTCCCCGCGGACTTTATCTCCGAGGGCGTTGACCAGACACGCGGCTGGTTCTACTCTCTGATGGCTATTTCTACCCTTATCTTTGATCAGGCACCCTATAAGAACGTTCTCGTTCTCGGTCACGTTCTGGATAAGGACGGACAGAAGATGTCCAAGTCTAAGGGTAATGCTGTCGATCCCTTTGAGGCGCTTGAAAGCTACGGTGCAGATGCTATCCGTTGGTACTTCTACAGTAACTCTGCGCCCTGGCTTCCCAACCGCTTCTTCGGTGATGCGGTTGTGGAGGGACAGAGAAAGCTTATGGGTACCCTCTGGAATACCTATGCATTCTATGTTCTTTATGCGAATATCGATGGCTTTGATCCCACCAAGTACACTCTTGATAAGTCCACTCTCTCTGTAATGGACAAGTGGTTACTTTCTAAGCTTAATTCTACAGTTAAGGCGGTTGATAGCTGCCTTGCAAGCTACAAGCTTCCCGAGGCATCCCGTGCGCTTGAGAGCTTCGTTGACGAGCTTTCCAACTGGTACGTTCGCCGCAGCCGTGAGCGCTTCTGGGTAAAGGATATGCCCACTGATAAGGTTAATGCATATCTCACTCTCTACACCGCACTTGTTACTATCGCAAAGACCGCGGCTCCCATGATCCCCTTCATGACCGAGGATATCTACCGCAACCTTGTTTGCTCGGTAGATAAGAGCGCTCCTATCTCTATCCACCTTTGCGATTATCCCGAGGTAGACGAGAGCCTTATTGACAAGGATCTTGAGGAAAATATGGACGAGGTTATCGACATTGTCGTTCTCGGCCGCGCCTGCCGTAATGCGGCTGCTATCAAGAACCGTCAGCCTGTGGCTAAGATGTACGTTAAGGCAGATAAGACTCCCGACGCAAGCTTTATCTCGGTTATCTCCGAGGAGCTTAACGTTAAGGAGGTTATCTTCACCGATAACGTAAGCGAGTTCACAACCTACAACTTCAAGCCCCAGCTTCGTACCGTTGGTCCTAAGTACGGTAAGTATCTTGGTGGCATCAGAACCACCCTTACTGAGATCGACGGAAATGCCGCTTATGCCGAGCTTAAGGCAAACGGCTGTATCAAGTTCACCGTAAATGGTGATGAGATCACCCTTACCGAGGAGGATCTTCTTATCGAGATGACCAAGAAGGAGGGCTATGAGTCCCTCGGCGATCACGGTGTGACCGTTGTTATCGATAAGAACCTTACCCCCGAGCTTATCGAGGAGGGTAACGTTCGTGAGATCATTTCCAAGATCCAGACCATGCGTAAGGACAGTGGCTTTGAGGTTATGGATAACATCCGCATTGCATTCTGCGGAAACGCAGTTGTAGAGGAGATCGCATCTCGCAATGCCGAGGAAATTAAGGACGAAACTCTCGGTGTAGAGCTTACCGTAGGTGCAACTCTTACCCATTCTAAGGAATGGAGCATCAACGGCGAGAAGGTTACTATCTCTGTTGAAAAAGTGTAAAGAATAAAAAACGGCGAGGTTACCTCGCCGTTTTTTGTTGCTAAATTTTAATGATTTTTTCGGGTTGGGGCTCAAAGGATGCAAGATGATCCGAGCCGCCGACAACGATTTGTGCGCTGTCGGAAAGAGTGCTGTCGATGATATCGGCTACTGTTAACAGATCCTTAGACGTCATGTCAAGCATCTGGGCTCTGGTGGCTTCCTCGGCCTCTCTCGTCCAGCCGTTAAGATAGTCGGCGGTAACAATGTTAGATGCCGTGCGTGGTGTGATAAGCGTATCATACTCGCCTATTGCACCGATGATAAACTTGGTAATATCCTCATTTTCTTCGGCCATTGATCTCAGGTAAGCTGAGCTGTTTTTGTATGCTTCAATAGATTTTGTGGGAGAGGGATCACGGTAGGAATAGAAGGAAAGTCCACCGTCACGTCGGGGAACAAATCCGACTCCGTATGCTCCGCCCTGAACTCTGACTGTGTTCCAAAGATACTCGTAAGAAAGGATTGATCTTGCCACACGCATAAGGCCGAGATTTTTGCTGACCTCTACGCTCTTTCCTCCGAGTACTGCGTATGCTACCTTGGAGGGCAGAAGGAAGAATTCATCCTTGCCTGCGCAGGTGGGCGTTATCTTCTTCTCGGGAGCGTTATTTTTGCTTGGGAAAATGGAGATAAGCTTTTCTATAGTTTCGTTACTAACGTCACCGACAACCGAAATAATAAGTCTGCTCTTATCCACAAGCTTTTTTAGCAGATCGCTTACCGATGCTGTAAGAGCAGAAATAGCATCCTTGTTATCACGCATACCCTTAAGAATGCGGTAGGCCTCGTATCCCGAGAGATATTCGGCGATTGCGCCGGCTTCGCTTACTCCTGCCTCTACACGACCCAGCGCAACCGATTCGCCTGAGGAGATGATGGAATCCTCCATGTTTGCGGTTAACTGCGCTACTATTCGTCCGATTTCTTCCTCATCCTCAATTTTGGTAGTAAGAAGCAGCTCGCCTATCAGGCGGATAAGGTCATCGGTTTTGCTTACGAGGGACTTTGCCGAAATCTTGAGGAACGGTGTTGCTATTCCGTTGTTATCTGATACTGCAAAGGATGCAAAAAGCCCGCCGAGGTTTTCTTTAATATCATTCTGCAGCGAGAGTGCATTATGATTTTCGGTAGGGAAGTTTACCAGCGCAGATGCCAGCATCGAGAGCCAAACAAACTCCTCACACTTAAGATCCGAGGCATCGAACAGAAGTGAAAGATATGCTATACCGTTGGTTTTGACAGGACATCTGATAACCTTTACGCCACAAATTTTCTCGTCGCTTGCAAAGGGTCTGGCTGATGTGGCAGGAATATCGCCGAGCGATAGAGTGGGTAGGGAATTGATCTCATCCTCGCTTGGCTCTTTACTTTGCCAGAGGCGCAGAGCCTCCTCGTCGGCAATAATTCTTTGCTTTTCATCATCACTCATACCCGAGAGTATGCTGTCTAATTTCACCCTCTCCTCCTCAGCGCTTCTCTGTGCGAGCGTTTTATCGGGAAGCATGATAACCTTTGCTTTGCGT
The DNA here is from genome assembly GCA_017646745.1 of Clostridia bacterium. Taxonomy (GTDB): domain Bacteria; phylum Bacillota; class Clostridia; order Oscillospirales; family CAG-272; genus UBA1740. The sequence continues at coordinate 23,083 of JAGCLY010000100.1, read as the reverse complement.
TGATTATCCAAGGTCATTCTCATCAGCTCTCTCTCGAAATAATCGCTGTCGATTTTTTCTCTGATTGATGCGAAAACGTCGTCTAAGAGTAATGCCTTTTCGGGCTGGTTATCATACATCCAATCGCCGTAAAGCGACATGGAAAGAACTATACCCGTGGGGAGTGTGCCGTAATCACGCTCTCTGAGTCTGAACTCTATGCTGTTAAGCGATGAAATAATGTTCTTTTTGTTGATTCCGTTTGTTGCGAGGTCTCGTATTACGGTGTTAATAACCTCGTCGATCTTATCGAGATTTTCTTCATCGGTATCACGGATTTCTATGGTCAGCATCTGATCTCTTGACTTTGATGCATACATCTCGACGTTCTTTGCAAGTCCACATTCCAGCAGGGCTTTTTTTAGGGGAGATGCGTTTGATCCGCAGAGTATATCCGAGAGTATTGCGGCGGTAAGGGCTGCCTCGCGGTCGGAATAGTCGGCAAATACGTAGCCGTACAGCGCTCTTACTCTGCCACTCTCGCTCTCGTTTTCGGAGATCTCGTATTTTATTGTTGCGGCGGTCTCTCCACCCGCTTGACTCTTAACATCGGAGATTGCATGATCCCTCTTATTGAAGCCCGATAAATGAGAATCGATAACAGGCAGAACCTTATCAAGGTCAATACGTCCGTCCAGGATTATTTTTGCGCAGGAAGGATGATAATATTTTGCATGTGCCGCCTTAAACTGCTCATAGGTTAGGTCAGGAATGGCAGAAGGATTTCCGCCCGAATCCTTACAGTATGGGGTTCCGGGGAACAGCAGCTGTCTGAGACGGCATGATCCCAGCTCGTCGGGAGAGGAGTAAGCGCCCTTCATTTCGTTGTATACCACACCGTTGTAGCTTAAGCTGTTGCTTTCGCGGTCGTATTCGTAATGCCAGCCCTCCTGCTTGAAAATAGAGGGATTGCTAAGCATATTGGGGGCAAAAACAGCATCGAGATACACGTCTACAAGGTTCAGGAAGTCCTTTTCGCATCTTGAGGATACGGGATATACCGTTCTATCCTCAAAGGTTATGGCGTTAAGGAATGTGTTGAGCGAGCCCTTGAGCAGCTCGGCAAAGGGATCGTTTAGGGGGTATTTTTTTGATCCGCAGAGGACAGAGTGCTCGATTATATGAAACACTCCTGTATCGTCTGACGGGGGTGTGGAAAAACCTATGGCAAAGGTTTTGTTCTCGTCCTCTCGGTCGAGAAATATTAGGCTTGCGCCACTTTTTATATGCGAAAACTCATGGAGTGTGGTATCGAGCTCGTCGAGATAAACACTTCTCAATGACTCAAATCCGTATTTTTCTATATTAGTCATTTTTATTCTCCAATCTTTTTATTTTCCGGTTGACAGTGGTAATTCTTTGTATTATAATTATAATGGTTATATATGCGAATGTCAAGCAAATCCAATGAATGGAGATATAAATATGTTCGATTTTGCAGTCATAGGTGCAGGCGTGGTTGGAGGAATGGTAGCCAGAGAGCTTACCAAATATACCGACAGCGTTTGCATAATTGAAAAGAAGGGCGACGTTGCTATGGGTGCGACCCGTGCCAATAGCGCAATAGTTCACGCAGGCTTTGATGCAGCAGAGGGCAGCATGAAGGCTAAGATGAATGTACGTGGCTCTGAGATGATGGAGGAGATTTGTTCGCTCCTCGGAGTAAAATATAAGAAAAACGGCTCACTTGTTGTTGGCTTTAACGATGAGGACGAGCATACTCTGGTTGAGCTGTGCGAGAGAGGAAAAAATAATGGAGTTAAGGGTGTAAGAGTTATCCACCGTGACGAGATTCTCACTCTTGAGCCTAATATCGGTGATGGAGTTTGCGTTGCTCTTTATGCTCCCACCGGCGCTATCGTTTGTCCCTACGAGCTGTGCATGGCCTCGGTAGGAAACGCTATGGATAACGGCGCATCTCTTAAGCTTAATTTTGAGGTTAAAAATATTGAAATAATCGACGGCGGATACAGAATTATTACTGACGGTGACGCTGTTGAGGCAAGATATGTTATCAACTGTGCCGGACTTTATTCCGACGATATAGCGAAAATGGTTGGTGACGGTTCCTTTAAGATTAGTCCCAGACGTGGAGAATATATGTTGCTCGACCGTGAGGTTGGCGGACATATCAGTCACACAGTGTTCCGTTGCCCCTCTAAGATGGGCAAGGGTGTTCTTGTTTCTCCTACCGTTGACGGCAACCTGCTTGTAGGTCCTACTGCCGAGAATATTGAGGATAAAGAGGATACTACAACCACCGCCGCAGGTCTTGCGAAGGTACGTGCGCTTTCTTCCGAGCAGGTTCGCGGCATAGATTTCAGCAAGGTTATCACATCCTTTACCGGTCTGCGTGCCGCAGGCGATACAGGCGACTTTATTATCACTATGCCCAGAGATAGATTTATCAACCTTGCGGGAATAGAGAGTCCAGGTCTTTCATCTGCTCCTGCGATAGCAGAGCATGTGATCTCGCTTCTCATCGATGCGGGATATGAGGCGAAGGCCAGAGATGACTTTAACGGCACCAGAAGGCCTATGCACTTCTTCTCCTCTCTTTCGGTAGAGGAAAAGAACGAGCTTATCAAGCAGCGCCCCGAGTACGCCCACGTTATCTGCCGTTGTGAAACGGTTACCGAGGGCGAGATCCTCGATGCTATACGCACCAATCCCCGCCCCACTGACGTTGACGGAGTAAAGCGTAGAACCAGAGCATCTATGGGCAGATGTCAGGGTGGCTTCTGTACTCCATATATAATTGATCTCCTTGCCTCTGAGATGGGTGTTGACTATACCGAGGTAACTAAGTTCGGTGGCGACTCTTACATCAATTTTGGCAAGACCAAGTAAGGGGTGAAATAATGAAAAAGGATTTAGTTATTATTGGCGGTGGCCCCGCAGGTATGGCCGCTGCAGTAGCCGCTTATGAGGCAGGCATTAAGGATATACTTATTCTTGAGAGAGATAATGCTCTCGGCGGTATATTAAGACAGTGTATTCACAACGGCTTCGGCCTTCACCGCTTTGGTGAGGAGCTTACAGGCCCCGAATATGCATACAGATATGAGAAGATGGTGAACGAGCTTGGTATTCCTTATATGCTCGACACTATGGTTATAGAGGTTTCTGCTGATAAGGTGGTTACCGCCATGAATAGAGAAAACGGTATTTTCAGCATCCAGGCCGGCGCAGTTATTCTGGCAATGGGATGCCGTGAGCGTCCTAAGGGAGCTCTTAATATTGCAGGCGCACGTCCTGCAGGTATCTTTACTGCCGGTACCGCACAGAAGTTTGTAAATATGAAGGGCTATATGCCCGGCCGTGAGGTTGTTATTCTCGGATCGGGTGATATCGGTCTTATTATGGCAAGACGTATGACCCTTGAGGGAGCGAAGGTAAAGGCTGTTTGCGAGCTTATGCCTTACTCCGGCGGTCTTGCAAGAAATATCGAGCAGTGCCTTAACGACTTTAATATTCCCCTTCATCTCAGCCATACCGTGGTTAATATCCACGGCAGAGAAAGACTTGAGGGTGTTACTATTGCTCGTGTTGATGAGAATCGCCGTCCTATTAAGGAGAGCGAGGAGTACATCCCCTGTGATACACTTCTTCTGTCCTGCGGACTTATTCCCGAGAACGAGCTTACCAAGGGCGCAGGAATTGCTCTTGACAGAGTGACCGGCGGTGCAAGTGTAAACGGTGAGAGGGAAACCGAGATCGAGGGTATCTTCGCCTGCGGAAACGTACTTCACGTTCACGATCTTGTTGACTATGTTTCCGAAGAATCTGCAATCGCAGGTAAGGCAGCCGCAAGATACATTCTCGGTAACAGCAACAAGGAAATCTCGATTACTCTCTGTACCGATGGCAGAGTTCGTTACACTGTTCCTCAGCGCCTTACCGAGGTTGCTGATACCTCCGTATATTTCAGAGTTGCCGACGTTTACCGTGATGCCAAGATCGTTGTGCGTGACGGTGACAGAGTTATTATTTCTAAGAAAAAGCAGAGGCTCGCTCCTGCCGAAATGGAAAAGGTGGAGCTGACGAAGGATGTTATCGCATCACTTTCCGGTGGTGAGCTGTCCTTCTCTATCGAGATTTAAGGAGGGTGACATGGCAAAGGAAAGACTTTTAACCTGTATAGTATGTCCCCGTGGATGTCAGATGAAGGTTCTTCTGTCCGACGAGGGCGCACCCATTAGCGTTGAGGGTAACTTCTGTAAGAGAGGTGTTACCTATGCAAACGACGAGTGCACTAATCCCAAGAGAACAGTAACCTCTACCGTCAGATGTAAGTCTGGCGCTGTGGTATCTGTAAAGACCGACACAACTATTCCCAAGGGAATGATGTTTGAGGTTATGGCAGAGATCAATGGCGTTATCGCCCCTGATGAGGTGTCTATCGGTGACATTGTTATTGCAAACGTTTGCGGTACAGGCGCAAACGTAGTCGCAACAAGCAATACTAAATAAAAACAAACCGCCTTTTCTTTAGAAAGGGCGGTTTTTACATAAAAACACTTGTGCAAATCCGAATTAAGTGTTATAATTAGTTATCAACATTTTACGGTGACGTTATGAAAATTACAGAGATAATTAAAAATAAAAAGCTCAGCCTCTCCTTCGAGGTATTTCCGCCAAAGACCGAGTCGGCCTTTGATAGCATAAAAAGCGCTACCGAGGAGATAGCGGCACTTTCGCCCTCGTTTATGAGTGTAACATACGGCGCAGGCGGCGGAACAAGCAAATATACTCTGTCCATTGCGGAGAATATAGAAAAGAGCTACGGTGTGCCAACCCTTGCCCATCTTACCTGCGTTTCCTCTACCAGGGCTACAGTCCGTGAGAGGATTGAGGATATGAAGGCGGCAGGAATAAAGAACGTTATGGCGCTCAGGGGCGATATTCCGGAGGGTATGGAGAATATGCCGAGAGAGTATAAGCACGCAGTAGAGCTGGTGCGTGAGCTTCGTGGATCGGGTGCGGATTTTTGTATCGGCGGCGCCTGCTATCCCGAGGTGCATCCCGAGAGTGGTAGCAAAGATGATGATTTAAAGTATCTTCGTATGAAGGTTGATGCAGGCTGTGATTTTCTCACTACTCAGATGTTTTTTGATAACGAGCTTTTTTATGACTTTCTTGATGCCGCCTCGGGATGCGGTATTAATGTGCCGATAATTCCCGGTGTTATGCCGATTACCAAGGCAAATCAGGTTGAGAGGGCAATCAAGCTGTCGGGCTCATATATGCCACGCAGATTTATCTCGCTGGTGGATAGGTTTGGCAACGATCCTGTTGCAATGATGCAGGCAGGTATAGCTTATGCTACCGATCAAATAATTGACCTGTTTGCATGCGGCATAACCAACGTTCACGTTTATTCAATGAACAATCCACGGGTTGCAAGGGCAATTTTAAATAATCTTTCGGACGTTTTAGGAAAATGAATGATAATTTGATATATGTAAAGGATTTTGATGCTCCGATTATAGACAGGAGTGAGGTATTGCGCTATGCCGGGGTAAGAGAATCCTCTCCTGAGGCGGAGTCCCTGCTTGATGAGTGTATTAGGAGAGCAGGGGATGTCTTGACCTATAATAGCTGTTACCGCTTTTTTGATATTAAAATTAACGGTGACGAAATAGACCTTGGCTTTGCTACTGTAAAATCAAGATCTCTTTCTGTGATGCTTGGGGGCTGTGACAGAATTGTGCTGTTCTGCGCTACAGTTGGTCATAAAATGGACAGGCTTATAGCTAAATATACTGCCATATCTCCCGCTACTGCCGTGATGCTTCAGGCTCTGGGTAGTGAGAGGGTAGAGGCGCTGTGTGATCGTCTTTGCTCCGAGGTAGAGGATATTGTACGTGGCGAGGGCTGCAAATGCACTGCAAGATTAAGCCCGGGCTATGGGGATCTTCCTCTTGATCTTCAGAGGGGTGTATTCTCCGCCCTTGATTGCACACGAAGGATAGGTGTTGTGTTAGGAGATAGTATGTTTATGACACCGTCTAAATCGGTTACAGCTATTATTGGTATTAAAAATGTAAAATAAAACTTACATTTTGGAGTGTTTTCAATGAAAATTACTGAATTTATTAAAAACAACACCGTCGTTTTGGATGGTGGAATGGGCACGCTGCTTCAATCTGCAGGCCTTAGTGGCGGAGAGCTGCCTGAGATGTGGAACATTTCTCATCCCGAGGTGATAAGGAATATTCATAAGGACTATCTCGATGCGGGATGTAACGTTATTTCTACCAACACCTTTGGGGCTAATATATTCAAATTTACAGAGGTCGAGCTCGAGAGAGTCATATCCTCTGCGGTTGATAATGCAAGGTGGGCGGTTGAGCACAGCCGAGGAGAGCAGGGTAAGTGGATTGCCCTTGACATTGGCCCTAGCGGCAAAATGCTTAAGCCTCTTGGAGATCTTGATTTTGAGGATGCCGTGTCTGTCTTTGCTAAGGTTGTGAAAATCGGTGCAAGGCTTGGTGTAGACCTTATTTTTATAGAAACAATGGCTGATAGCTATGAGACCAAGGCGGCACTTCTTGCGGCAAAGGAAAATTCCTCCCTGCCTGTATTTGTATCCAATGCCTATGGCAGTGACGGAAAGCTTATGACGGGTGCATCACCTGCGGCAATGGTTGCTCTTCTTGAGGGTATGGGCGCAGACGCTATCGGTATTAACTGCTCTCTCGGTCCGAGGGCACTTTATCCTGTTGTAGATGAATATCTGAAATACTCCTCTATTCCTGTTATTTTCAAGCCAAATGCCGGACTCCCCCGGCTTATAAACGGAAAAACTGTTTATGATATTAGCGCAGATAGCTTTGGCGTGGATGTAGCCGAGGCTGTGCGCCGTGGTGTAAGGGCAGTGGGCGGATGCTGTGGAACAACACCTGAGTATATCAGCGCTGTGGCAGGAGCAGTTAAAAATATTATTCCCGTCTCGCTGGTTAATAAGAAGCATTCTCTTGTCAGCTCTTACTCTCATGCTGTAGAGATTGGTGATAAGCCTGTGCTTATCGGTGAGAGAATTAATCCCACAGGCAAGCCTAAGTTCAGAGAGGCCGTAAAGCAGGGAAATGTGGATCATATTCTTAGAGAGGCTATTTCGCAGGAGGAGCACGGCGCTCATATTCTCGACGTTAATCTGGGTGTTCCCGGAATAAACGAGGACGAGATGCTGATAAGGGCGGTTGAGGCTATTCAGCAGGTTTGTGACCTGCCGTTACAGATAGATAGCGCCGATCCTGTGGCTATGGAGTCTGCGCTTCGTCGCTATAATGGCAAGGCCATGATAAACTCTGTTAACGGTAAACATGAGAGCCTTGAGGCGGTTCTTCCTCTTGCAAAAAAATATGGCGGAGTTATCGTAGCCCTTACACTTGATGAGCAGGGAATACCTGCTACCGCAGAAGGCAGAGTGGAGATCGCTAAACGAATTCTCTCCTGTGCAGAAAAATACGGCATAAACAAGAAGGATATAATTATCGACCCGCTTGTGATGGCGGTCAGCGCAGATAAAAATGCGGCCACAGAGGTTCTCAGGGCGGTGAGAATTATTACACACGAGCTGGGTGCTCATACCTCGCTTGGCATTTCCAACGTTTCCTTTGGTCTGCCTCAGCGCGAGCTGATTAATAGCACCTTCTTTGCTTCTGCGCTCACTCTTGGTCTTTCGGCCGCGATAATGAACCCCTATTCCGATGATATGATGCGGGTGTATCATTCTCATCTCGCACTTTCGGGTATGGACGAGGGATTTGAAAAATATATTTCCTTCGCTACCAATATTTCAGAGGATACTATGGCGACAGCCGATATTGTCGATCTTAAGACTGCCATTATCAAGGGGCTAAAGGATAGGTCGGCGGAGCTGACCCGTGCGCTTCTTCAAAGCACACAGCCCATGGATATAGTTAATAATGAGATTATTCCCGCCCTGAATACCGTGGGTGATGGATATGAAAATAGGAAAATATATCTCCCCGGTCTGCTTATGAGTGCTGAGGCGGCAGGTGCAGCCTTTGACGTCATAAAGTCTGCTATGCCTGAGGGTGAAAGCTCCGGCAGGTGCCGTATCGTTATGGCAACGGTAAGGGGCGATATTCACGATATCGGCAAGAATATCGTTAAGATGGTGCTTGAAAACTACGGCTTTGCTGTAATTGATCTGGGCAAGGATGTTTCACCCGAGAAAATAGCCGACGAGGTTGTCCGAGTGGATGCAGATATTCTTGGAATAAGCGCCCTGATGACCACAACCTTACCGGCAATGGAGGAGACGGTTAATCTTGTGAAGAGAGTGGCCCCAAAATGCAAAATTATGGTTGGCGGAGCGGTACTGACCGAGGATTATGCAAAGCAGATTGGCGCGGATTTTTATGGCAAGGATGCCATGGATGCGGTCAGATTTGCACAAAAGGTAAATAATAAATAACAAAAAGCGGCTTTTTTATTAAAGCCGCTTTTAAATATACAAAATTATTTGTTATTTCTCATCTTAATGGGAGAGGTTCCAAACATCTTTTTAAATTTATATGAGAAATAATTTCCGTCATTGAAGCCGCACTCGTAGGCGATTTCGCTGATTGTCTTGTTATGCTCGGTCTTTATCATTTCCTCCGCCTTTCTTAATCTTAGTAGGGTAACGTATTCGTTAAATCCGAGGCCGGTGGAGTTTTTAAAGGTTCGGGAGAGGTGTTCGGGACTGACCGATTTCATCCTTGCAACGCTCGATAGCTTTATATCGCTCATATAATTTTGTTTGATATATTTTACTATACTGTCGATGAGCTCATTGCCGGTGGTTGCCTCCTCAAGATTGCCGGGGTGACGAAGCATGAGGTAAAACATCTCGGCTGTGTGACAGTACAGCAGCGATCGTGTGTATTCGTCGGGGTGGGCATATTCCTTTTCGATCTTCTCAAACAAGTCCTCTATATTCTTGGCAATTTCTCTTGAGCGATAGAGATACCTTGATTCCATAAGATTGTTCATAGCATCTTTAGGAATATAATCCTCGGTAAAATTAATTAACAGTCGGCTGTGCGATGCCGTAGTATAATTGGTGCGATGAATTATTCCGTACGGAATGAAAACAAGATCACCCGCCTCAACGTCAAAGGCACGGTCATCAATAAAGTAACGGCAGCTGCCTTCCTTCATGTAATATATCTCATAGTGGGGATGATAGTGCTGGGTCGATTCGCTGTAGCGGCGATCGATTGCCTTGCTGAAATAATAGTTATCAATCTTGCCGCTGATTTTTTGTTCCATATTTACACCTCGACACAGAGAATTAATTTCGATACATACAGTTTATCATAAAATGTCAAAAAAATCAAGGAATTTATGTAAAAATGCTATATTTTTTAAGCTAACAAGATTTTATTGATATATACTTATATATAAAAATCCCGAATGCCGTGACATCTGTAATGACAAATCACGCTATTCGGGATTTATTTTATTTATTTTTTCTCTATAACCAGCTCTGTATCCAGATCAAAGAGATATGCGTTCTCATAAGGAACAGAGAAGGTAATGGTGCTGTCAAGCTTAGGTGTGTCATGGGGATCAACTTTGAGGATAAGGCTGCTTTCTCCGACGTTAACATAAACGTTGGTATTGTCACCGAGAAGCTCGGTAAGAACAACCTCTGCCGAGAATACGTATGCATTCTTGACCTCTCCGAGAACAATACCCTCGGGGCGGAAGCCGAGCGCAACGGGTTTACCCTCATATTTGCCGAGCATATCATCAGAGAGAATATTATTTAACGCTACATTGCTGCCAAGAGCCTCGATGCATCCGTTTTCAACAGAGCAATTTACAAAGTTCATGGGGGGCTCGCCAATGAAGCCGGCAACGAACATGTTTACGGGATTGAAGTAAAGATCGAAGGGAGTACCAACCTGCTGAATGTAGCCGTCCTTCATAACAACGATTCTGTCAGCCATGGTCATCGCCTCGGTCTGGTCGTGGGTTACATAGATGGTTGTGGATCCAACCTTTCTGTGAATGTCGGTGATCTCCGATCTCATAGTAACTCTTTGCTTTGCATCAAGGTTAGAGAGCGGCTCGTCCATAAGGAATACGCCAACCTTACGAATGATTGCACGGCCTACGGCAACACGCTGGCGCTGACCGCCGGAAAGGGCTCTCGGCTTTCTGTCCAGATAGTCGGTAAGGCCGAGTATTCTTGCTATATTATTAACCTTTTCTTCAATAATATCATCATCTACACCCTGAAGGGTAAGACCAAATGCAAGGTTATCATAAACAGACATGTGGGGATAAAGGGCATAGCTCTGGAATACCATTGCTATCTCTCTTTCTCTCGGTCCCATCTCGTTGGCTCTGACGCCGTCAATAAGGAACTCGCCCTTGCTGATATTCTCAAGTCCTGCTATCATACGCAGGGTAGTGGACTTTCCACAGCCTGAAGGGCCTACCAGACAGATAAACTCGCCCTGCTCGATCTCAAGGTTGAAATCGTGTACGGCGTGGAATCCGTTGGGATAAATTTTGTTAATTCCTTGTAATGAAAGATATGCCATGTTTAATCATTCCTTTCAGGTTGATTAATTTCGTTTATTTTTTTGCGTAAGAAGGATACCGCATAGCTGATATCCTCGCCCGTTGTTCCCTCCAGCACTAAAATTGCATTGGGGTTGTGGGCATATATTTTTCTGAGTATTCTGTCAAAATCGAGAATACCCTTACCGACTCCGCACTGAACAAGCTTGCCCTCGCCTATGACGAAGTCCTTGACGTGGAAGAGAAGTATATTGTCGCCAAACAAATCTAGTCCTCTGTCAAGAATTTCATATGCCGAGTCGTAATTTGAAATATCTAAATAATTGTATAAATCAAAAATGATACGGATGTTATCTCTGCTTATGCGTCGTGTGGCCTCAAGCAGTCTTTCAGGGGTATGACATACGTGACCGAATGCGCCCTCCATGCCAATATACATATTGCGCTCTGCGGCATAGTCTGCAAGATTGCCAAAGGTTTCAACAACACGGTCAAGCGCCTCGTCGGAGTGATTCATAGGGTGGTAGATCCAGGGATCACCGTTATAGGATCCGGTTTCTGAGCCTACGGTATCACATCCAAGCTCACCGGCTACGTCAAGATAATTCTTGAATACGTCTATTCCTCGGGAAATCTTATCGGTGTTAGGATGCACCGGATTAAAATATGCTCCGATAAGCGGTATTTCGCAATTCTGCGCCTTAAATGTCTTTCCTATCTGGTGTGCTCTGTCAGAGGTTATAGCACCAGGCTCGTATTTTATATCTGCCGTGCACTTATAGACGACCAGCTGTATACCGTCCAGATTGCTTTTGACAACGGCATCGGCAACTGCCACCTCGCCCTTTACACCAAGATCGTGGGCACGTATCATTAATTTCATATTATCAACCTCTTGTCCTGAGTATCTCGGTGTAGCAAAGTACAAAGGGAGCGACTCCCTTCGCATCGTTTTCAACGATAGGCTCGGATATATAATATTCATAGGAGCCGTCGCGGCGCCTGTTGTTCTCGGGTCCAAGTCCTGCAACAAGGCAGATGCCTCCGAGATTAAGCTCGCCGCCCTCGCTTACGGTGAGATATCTGTCGCATATTCCGTCAAAGGTAGACTTGCCGAGCAATGCATATTCTGCATCAATTACACCTAGCCTTGCGCCCTTAAGCATGGCATAGGCAATCATGCTGGAGCCGCTGGTTTCAAGATAATTACCCTCTCTGCCGGGCTGGTCTACTACCTGCCAATACAGTCCGCTGCTATCTCTGAATTTGGCAATGCTATTGATCAGATCTGCAAAAATTTTCTCCAGTCTGCTTCTGACCTCTTCGTTGTCAACTATTTCAATGATGTCGATCAGCGCTACCGTAAACCAGCCGATAGATCTAAGCCAGAAGTTCTTGGAAAGGCCACTTGCGCTATCTGCCCAGAATATGGATTTTGAGCAATCCAGACCGTGATAATATAGTCCTGAGCTCTCATCTTGCATATATTTGTTTACATTTTCTATCTGACTGAGCATATCGGAATAGTCACCGCCACCATACTCCTTGGAGTAAAGCGTGCTGAAAACCTGTGCCATGTATATGCCATCAAGCCATATCTGGTTAGGGTATATAAGCTTGTGCCAGAAGTTTCCTGTGTTGGTACGGGGCTGACCGTCGAGCTGCTTTTTTTGATTTTCGATAGCAAGGCGGTATTTTTCCTTGCCTGTTCTGCGATAAAGCTCAAAGAGCACACGCCCCTCGTTCAGATCGTCAAGGTTATACTTATCAACGTTATATCCGAGGATCGATCCATCGCCAGATACGTAATAATCGATAAAACGCTCAGCAAAGTCGAAGTATTTTTTATCACCCGTGATCTGATTCATTTGTAAAAGAGAGGTGATCATACAGCCGTCGATATAGTTCCAATGAGGCTTTTTACCCTGCCTGATGCTCTCAATATTCCATATGGGAAGGTCGGGCGTAGACTCGGTAATAAGACGGTCAATATATCTGTCTATATTTATGTAGGAATTGTTGTCCTGCATGGCTGTCCCCTCTGATTTTTATTTTTGTACAAGCTCTCCGATGTGATCAATTATAAGATGATCGCCAATAACGCCATCGAGTTTTACGTTGCTGATAACAAGACGCTTTACGTTGTCGAAGTACATTCCCACACGGCAGAATTCCTCCATAAACTCACGCATAGCGGGTCTTGCAGGCTTAGCGTTGGGAGAGAAGGTGAATGTGATATTTTCAATATTGATCTCCTCGATAGGACGCTCGGGAAGTCCGTCGCAATAGCAGGCTGCGGCCTCACAGTCCTCGCAGATCATGTTCTTGAAGGTGAATTTGCCGAGATATGGGGTTCTGTCGTCAACAGGCAGAGCCTTTCTTGACCAGACGTACTCGGAGTTTCTGTCCGGATCACAGCAGTTATACCACATATTCATTACGATGGGGGTAAGAACGCCCTCCATCTTAATATTCTCAAATACTACTCCGTCGATCACGGCATCCTTGCCACGTCCACGTCTGGATTTGATACGCAGACCTCTGTCGGTCTGTCTGAAAACGCAACGGTTTACCGTAAGGTTGGTAACACCGCCGGCCATTTCGCTGCCCAGGGTGATGGCGCCGTGGCCAAACTCCATAAGGCAGTTGCGTATTGTATGTCTGTTGGCAGGCTTTTTGAATTTTCTGCCAATATCGATCTTACCTGACTTTATAGCAATACAGTCGTCGCCAACGCTGAATCGGCATCCGATAATATCAACTCTGTCACATGCCTCGGGATCGATAGCATCGGTGTTGGGGCTGTCCTTGGGAGCAGAAATGAACATATCAAGGAAGTCAACGTTGGATGAGAAGTAGGGGTGCATCTGCCAAGAGGCAGCATCGCAGGCATGTATTCCGTGAACACGGATACCATCGCAGCGATTGAAGAACATAAGTCTTGGTCTGCCAAAGGGATGATTCTTAACGTCTATCCACCAGCCGGCTTCGGGCGCATTGCCGTTAATCATGCCTCTGCCCACGATGGTAATATCCTCGGCATGCTCGGCGAAAATAAGCGCCTGATGCATGGGAACAGCATTGCCCTCCCATGTACCGAAGAAATGTTCCTCGCCGCTTACCATATCAACGGTTGTGCCGGGAATGACAGGATAGCGTGATTTGTCGGGACTGCCGAGAATAACCGCACCCTCGGGAATATCGAGAGTGATGTGGCTCTTCATACAAAGGGGAGCTACAAGGTATGTTCCGGCAGGGAAATAGAGCCTTGCTCCTCGGGGCAGACAGTTGATGGCCGTCTGCACAGAAGATGTATCGTCATGTACTCCGTCGCCAACGGCTCCGAAGTCACGAACGTTGATTGCTGCTGTTTCGGCCTTGGTTGTAAATTCCAGGGCGCCCTCAAAGGAGGGAGATGTAAGCGTGTATTTTGTATTTGGTGTCAGATCAAAGAGCGAGAAAACGTTACTGCTTGCGACGCATGCTCTCTGTCCGTCGAGATAAATTTCATATTCTCCGTCCTTGTAGTACGGAAGGTCGTTCTGCCACTCAAAGCAGGCCGATGTAGAAGACGTAAAAAGTATTTTAATCATTATTTACTTCTGCCTTTTCCTTTGCGTCTGTAATAATTTTTATGGCAAGATTTTTCATACCGATAAATAGCATGTCGTATGCCACGCAGATTACACCGAAGAGTATAGGCTCAACACCCAAGTATATTATCTGTTCCTCGGTGCTGTTTAGTGAATTTAACACAAGATTTATGGCGCTGTAGGTTTCTGCAACCATAAAAACAATGAGCATATAGTAGAGAATATTGGTGAAAAAGGTCCAATACTTCTTTTTGGGGAACATCATCCATTTGTTGTTGCTGTTGGGGGTAATAGAGAAGAAATGGAAAGTATTCTTTACAAGAAGGTCGTTAACAATGCCTAAAACAATGCCAAGAACCACCATCATATCCAGCGTGTCCCAGATGTACATGCCCAGTCCCCAGTAGATGAAGAAGCAGACTGCGCCGTTAAACCAGAATTTGATAAACAGTGCCTTTATAGGGGCTGGAATTTTGTCCAGCAGTCGCTTTGAGCGATATTGCCTGCCGGGGTCGGGATCGGTGTTTTTATAGTTTTTGTTATTTGCATTTACAAGTCTGTCAACGGCATCCGTGTTCAGCTTATAGTTATTGTCTGTGTTGTTTGTGTTTTTAGGATCTTTATTTGACATTATCTAAAATTATTCCTCGTCAACAATATCTATCTGAGCAATTTCGCCGGTATCCTCAACCTCGATAGAGGTGTTGATCTTCTTGATAAGCTTAGCAAGAAGGGGCTCGAGAACAACGAGCAGAATAGTCACCGCAGTAAGAATAATGTGGATAAGAACTGTATTATATGCGGTGTAGATATAGTACAAGGTTTCAGCGTTGAATTCTGTCGGATCAACCGCATTTATACAGTTAATATAATGTATATCTGCAAATATGATCACACCGTAAAGGACAATCATGATAACTATCATGGGTATTACGGGCTTCTTTCTCTTCGGGAATGCGTTGAGCATACAAACGAAGGAAAGTATCATAAATAACATGGTGCTAAACTCTGCAAGTCCCATATTGGGGCCCTGAAGCTTTGCTGTCGTATCCGAGATGTGTGTAAGATTCAGTGAATACTGGAGGAAGGATGCGCAAAGAGCAACTATGGGAATAAGCTGAGGGTTCTTCTTGAGCATAACGAAGAATTTACGTACTCTCTCCTTCAACCAAGCGCCGAATCTTTTGAATATGTTTTTTGATGTTGATTTTTTCATATTACTGCTTCCTTATCTGATAGCGTTGGTGGTTTCCTTGTCGAAGAAATGCTTGCGATTGAAGGATACGGTGATGTTAGAGCCGTATTCATAGCTACACCATTCGCGAAGCTTGGCGGTAATCTTATGTCCGCCGGTCGTACCGTGAACGAGAGTTGTCTGGCCGAGGTTTTCGCAGTTGTTGACCTTCATTGTGATATCATTGCCAAGCACAATGTTTTCGGGTCTGACACCGAGAGTAATAGTGCTTCCTACGTAATTTGCAAGCGTCTTGGACTCTTCTGCGGAAAGGCTGATTTTTTCTCCGCTATCAAGTACAAGATGATCCTTTGCAACCTGTGCATCAAAGAAGTTCATGGGGGGGAGGCCGATAAAGCTTGCTACAAAAACGTTAGCAGGGGTGTCGTAAAGCTCAAGGGGAGTACCAATCTGCTGAACGTAGCCCATAGACATACAAACGATTCTGTCCGCAAGTGTAAGCGCCTCGGTCTGGTCGTGAGTAACGTAGATCATTGTTGCGCCAAGTCTCTTGTGCAGCAGAAGTATCTCTCTTCTGGTTGCTCCGCGAAGCTTAGCGTCAAGGTTAGAGAGGGGCTCGTCAAAGAGGAATACCTTAGGTGTACGAACTATTGCACGTCCCATGGCAACACGCTGGCGCTGACCGCCGGAGAGCTGCTTTGGCTTTTTATTAAGCTGGTCGGTAAGGCCGAGGATCTCTGCCGCCGCCATAACCTTCTCGTGGATAACGTTGGGGTTCTCCTTAAGCAGGGTGAGGGAGAATGCCATGTTTTCATATACCGTCATGTGGGCATAGAGAGCATAGTTCTGGAACACCATGGCAATATCTCTGTCCTTGGGGGGCATCTGAGTAACGTCCTTGCCGTCGATGATAAGGGTACCGGAGGTAATGTCCTCAAGGCCGGCAACCATACGCAGTGTGGTGGATTTTCCACAGCCGGAGGGACCAACCAGAACGATAAGCTCGCCATCCTTTATATCGATGTTGAAATCAAAAACCGCCTGAACGTTGTTGTCGTATATTTTATTTATATTTTGTAAACTTAAAGAAGCCATAATCTTTAGCCTTTCCTATAGACTTTGGTAGTATAAAATGATATTAACCGAGTCCGGTTTCCTTCTTGTAGTTTTCAAGAGTTACGGTCTTGATGTATCCGATAATGCCGGATGCAATAGCGCAAGCGGCGGATGCGCAGAGGAATATGATTACGAGCATAAACTGCTTATCATCCATAACGGCTACCTCTGCCTCAGCGGTGGTAACGGTCGCAGAATGGGCATTCATGGGGATATAGAAGATACGTCCTATCTGCAGCGCACCAAGTATGGCGATGAAAATAGAATAATTCTTGCTGTAATTCTTAACTCCCTCAGAGCAAAGGAAGGCGAAGAGCAGGAATAGCAGGTTATATACTACAGAAAGACCGATGGTGATAGAGTAATAATAGTTACCTACGTCAGAGGAATAAATGTTGACAAAGTATAAAACGTTAAAGAGGATTGCAAGGTAGCAAAGGGTAGCGGATATCTTGTTTTTAGTAAAGCGAAGTCTATCCTTCTTTACAACTTTTATGTCTTTTGTAAGGTTAAGCTCTTTTGCCATTATCTTAATCCTCCTGAAGAAGTTTGCGCTCGCCTCTCATAAGCAAGATCTTCCATACCAGGTTGAGGATGCTTACGACAGTTGCTACCATAAGTAGGCCGAATACGAACCATGCCGCATCGAACCAGAAGGTAGAGTCGGTTGCGTTTACACGGTATTTACTCGCTACCTCAAAGAGTCTGTCAAAATCAATGAGAAGGAATTGCGCTCTATATGCAAGTACGGTAGGAAGCGCCCAGATTGTTACAGCAATGTTGATAGCAACGTTTGCGCCTATCGTAATGTAGTTGGCTATGTAATATTTTCTTCTGTCGTGCGATCTGAATATGAAGAGAGAAAGTGCGGACAGAATAAGAACTATACCTGCAGCGGTAAGCTCTTTGTTGAAGGGCTGCATTTCACGGTAAATTATTGCACCCTCAACGTAGTTTCTGCTTGTCTCCTTATAGCTGGAGATAAGGAAAAGACTGTCGTAAAGATCGGTCATGATGCCGAGAGAATAAACGAAAACAAGAACTGCTGCTGCCAGCAGAAGGAAGCTTGTTATACGTTGGAGAATCATTTGCTTTTTATACATGGTCTGTCTCCGTATGCCTTGTTGGCGAAATATTTGTTGCCCTATAAGCCGGCAACAGGCTTTTTGTTTTTTGTGGTGGCGAGGGGAGCTGTGCTCCCCTGCCACAAGTAGTTTGTGCTATATTAAATTAATAGGTAACTGTTAATTACTTGCTGAGAGTTTCGTAGTAATCAATGAGTCTGTCATAAGCGTCCTGCTTAAGGGTGAGGTATGTGGAACCGCCCCATTCTTCTACCTTAGCAAGGAATGCTTCACGGTTAGCATAGCTGATGCCTGCGTATCCGCCAACGATGATGTCAACAAGGTGATTGGTCTTGTCGCCACTGGAGGAGGAGAACTTACCGCTGGAGCCGAGCTCTGCGAAGCCGTTGATAATGGTGTTCTCTTCCTTGGTGTTGGGAAGAGAGGTGGGAACGATGGAGTACCAAGGATTCTCGGTTACTGCAAGAAGAGGATGCTTGATAAGACCAAGGCCGATCGCGTTGGAGATATTGCCTGCGCCCTCCTGACCAACCTGGTGAGTGCACTGATACTCGAATGCCTGGCTCTTTACGAAGGAAAGGGTAGAGCCGAGGTAGTAACGAGCATAGTTGGTGTAGTTACCGCTTGCAAGAGACCAAAGCTCTGCGTAGGTTGCAGAAGCAATAACGGGCATCTGCTTGCCGTTGAAGTTGAAGGTTACATAATTTCCTTCAGCGTCCTTCTCGATGAATGCATCGGGACCGTAGGACATAAGGATCTGGCCCTTCTCGGAGTATGCGTAGTCGATGATTGCAAGAGCTGCGTGGAGCTTATCCTTGCTGTCGCCAACACCTGCCTTAGAGATTGCCCAACCGTCGGTCTTTACAGATCTCCAGGACTCGGTAAATCTCATGTATACGCCCTTATCAACACCGTTAACAATGTTGGTGTTATCATACCAGAGAGCAATGGGAACCATAACTGCCATGTACTTCTCACCGCTATCGGTGGGATCGGTACCCTTATCGTTGAGCTTAGTTGCGTTAAGAACGGTCTGGGTCTGGTTGTAGTCGTAGTGCATGAAGCCTGCGTCAAGCTCAAGCATCTTACCGGAGTCGTTATCCTGCTTCTTTACGAAGGAGGAGGAGATAAGACCCTCGTTAACCATTGCGTTCATTCTTTCAAGTGCAACGTATGTATCTGCCTCCTGACGTGCGTCGTGAAGGAGACCGTCAGCGCCTACGTAGAGATAATCCTGTCTGGACTCAAGGCCACGAACGCCGAAGAGTGTTCCTGCAAAGCGGAACATATCAACTCTTCTCTGGTTGTTGTCGTCTTCTCTGGAGAAGAGACCCTGAACCTCGTTAGTACCATTAAGAGTCTGGGGGTTAGCAACTACGCAACGAAGGAGAGCTACAAGCTCGTCTGCGTCCCAAGCTGCATCCTGACCGATGAAGAGGTCAGCACGGTTGGTGCCGTAGTGGCCGCCGTATGCTGCGTCGATGTAGTCACGAAGCATGTTAACTGCCTGAACACCGTTAACGGTGCCGTTTGCAAGTGCTGCGTTCATATTAGCAACAATGTTGCCTGCTGCGTCATAATCCTTGGTAAGCTTAATTACAGCTGTACCTTCCTTGTTAGCTGCATCAACTACAAGCTTGCCGCTGGTGGGCATGTAGGGAGTATAGGAAGCAGCCTTAAGGTTGTTGGAAGCGGAAGCGGTGAAGTCGCCCTCGCCGTTAAGAAGCTTCTCAACCCAGTCGGTACGCATAAGAGGCATACGCTCGATATCGTCTACACCGTCAAAGTAGGGGGAGTAGTAGATAGCGCCGGTCTCGGTATCACCGGTGATGGAGAGGAGAACGATGGGGTTCTCGTTGAGGTACTTCTTGAAGTTAGGCATATCGTCAAGATAGTCTGCAAGGTTGATAAGCTTGCCTGCAACGCCTGCCTCAGAGAGCTGAGTAGCGGTACCGGAAACCATATCTACCTGGTCGAGCTAATCCTGCCAATGCTTGAACTCGTCGCTAGCGGACTTGCCCTGATACTTGTTTTCGAAGTTGATCTTGAGAACATTCTTAACCTCTACCCAGGTGGGCTTAAGGTCGCCGGTATAATAGGTGTTGCCGTCTGCAAGCTTAATGCCGCTGCCTGCGGTAGCAGCATCGAAGAAGAGACCGGTGTTCTCGCCCTTATAACCGGTAGCCATACGAAGAGTTGTGCCGTCAGCATAGTCAAGCTTGAAGGTAAGATCCTCTTCGGGCTTGTTGTCGGGATCTGTGCCGGGGTCTGTGCCGGGATCTGTGCCGGGGTCTGTGCCGGGGTTGGGCTCAGGGGGCTTCTTACAGCTGGTGAGTATTACACTTGTCATCATAACAAGCAACAGAAGAAGCGCGATGATTCTTGTCTTGGTCATTGTGGATTCCTCCTAAAATTATTTTATTATTAAAACGCAGTGCGTCTAATAACCGTGATGAAAAATAGAAAATAAGTAATATGCGTTATTCCTTAATGCCACCCATATTTACGCCCTTGGCAAAATACTTCTGGATGAAGGGATAAATGATAAGTATGGGAATAACCGAGCATACGATAAGCGCGTATACCGCTGAGTCGGTAGCATAAGCCTCGTCCCATGCAGACATAAGATCAGGGTTCTGATAGTATTCAAGCTGCTGACGGATGAAAACCTGAAGGGGTTTTTCGTTGTTGTTGGAGATCATCTGCTTTGCCCAGAAGTAACCGTTCCAACGGGAGATTGCAAAGAAGAGCGCAACCGTCGCAATAGTGGACTTGGACATGGGGAGATATACGTTGGTAAGAACCTGCATTTCGGTAGCGCCGTCAACGATGGCCGCCTCCTCAATCTCAGAGGGGACACCCTCAAATGCGTTACGGAGAAGGATGATGTTCATGGCTGCCATACCCATGGCAATTACTACCAGCCACTTGTCGTCGGTAATACCTAAGGACTGGAACACCGTTCTGGTATCAATGTAGTTGAGGAACTGGGGAACTATACCGGCAGAGAACCACATTGTGAATACGAGGAAGAAGTTAAAGCCTTTACGGAAGAGTAGTCTTTTCTTTGAGAGAGCATAACCGCCGAGGATCGCAACGAACATGGACCACAGGGTTCCGTAGAAGGTAAGGAAGAGTGTGTTGGTATATGCGTTCCAGAACATATTGTCCTTGAACATGATCTCAAATGCCTCGAATTGGATATCCTTGGGGAACAGCACGATCTGTCCGTATTCAACGGCAAATCTGCCGCTTATTGCCGCCGATATAGCGTACAGGAAGGGGTAAATACAGCAGATTGCGAACACGGTAAGGAACAGATAGCTTAATATTTTGAATATAAGCTCTGATAATTCTGTTTTTCTTTTCATATCTTCACTATTCCTTTCTAATTAGTACAGCGATACGTCGGATGCCTTGCGGGCGACGGTGTTTGCTCCGATAACCAGCAGCATACCCACTACGTTGTTAAGCATCTCCGCCGCTGAGGAAAGACCGGTAAGTCCACCCTCGATACCGTTTCTCTGTGCAAAGGTGGAAACAACGTCTGCGGTAATATAGGTATCTACTCTGTAAAGAAGCATAACCTTCTCGTATCCGACGTTAAGGAGTGAGCCGATACGGGTAATAAGCATGATAACGATTGTGGAGAGGATAGAGGGGAGCACAACGTATCTCATCTGCGCCATCTTGTTTGCGCCGTCGATCTGCGCCGCCTCGTAGCTGGTGGGGGAAATTGCTATTATAGCTGCGAAGAATACGATAGAGTCATATCCTGCGGTTTCCCATATACCGCTTATCTGATATATTGCACGGAAGAACTGGGGCTGGAAGAGCAGACCCGCATCACCGACCTCCTTGGTTATAAGGCCGAGGTTGTACAGCATCTGTGAAATAACACCCATCTCCATACCTACGATGGGAGATGCCTTTCTTACCAGCATAGTGATAAGCGAGGTCATAACAACCGTAGACATGAACTTGGGAAGATATGTAGCAACCTGATATATACTTCTTGCGATATTCGACTTGATCTCGTTGAAGAACAGGGCGATTATGATATGCATGGGGAAGCCGAAGCACAGTCCGTAGAAGGAAAGCAGGAAGGTGTTTCTGAATGCCCTCCAGAATTCGATGGAAAGTGCGCTTTCGCCCGCAAACAGCTGCTTGAAGTAGGAGAAGCCGGCGTAAAGCTGATCGGCAACCTCCAGCGTGCTGTCATCTACCTTGAATGCGCCGAGCAGCTCGTACATGGGGAAGTATCTCCAGAACAGGAATACCAGCAGCATGGGCACGAGCATGAGGTACAGTCGCCAATCCTTCAGCACCGTTCTCGCTACGTTCAGCCAATGATGCTTTTCAACGTCATCTCTGACCGCCTGCTCCGGGTCCTCGTGATATTTTCCTGTGGCCTCATCGTACACAAGATAATCTGATGCAAATTTTTTCATAAACGAATTCCTCCGTTGTTAATCTACTTAGTAAAGGTGATGTTAGTCATCGTATTCCAGAGCCGGGGGCTGCATTTGCTGCGCCTCTCGCTCTCGCTGAAGGCGGAATAGATATGCCTTCTGATCCTCAAACATTCCGTCGGTGTTTTTCATCAGCAGTATCAGCACTACGGCGAACAGCAGAGAGATAATGTCTGTACCGAGATATACGAGTAGTGTCCTAAGATCCGCTCCAAAGAAGAGCGAGATCAGCCACCTACCCACCTGCATGGACAGATATGCACACGCCACGAACAAGAATGTTTTGAAGCTGCTTTTTCTTATTCCGTCCTTGCCAAAGGCCTTGAACCACAGCATGGAGAGTAGCGCCGCACAGTTACCGACTATGTAAATGAGATATTGCTCTGCCGAGGCGCCTGATGCAACGCAGAATACTATTCCACCGAGCATAGCGGGCAGCAGGGCGAATAGATTCCAGCGCATCATAACCATACAGATAAACAGCAGTGTGGTTGAGATAGCAATCGGTTGCTCTGCAAACCAGCTGTTTGTTGCCAGCGTGGTAACGGACTCTGAGATAATAAGCAGTACCGAAAAAATACCAAGGTCAATATTTCGATATTGCTTAAAGGTGATATTGCTCATATTAAAAGATAATATTTTCCTTTATAATTTTTATATATTCTACAATGAAGAGGATATCTGCGCCTTAATTTTTTTGACCGAGTTTGTTTCTAATCTGTGTTTTTTTGATATCTGTGTGTAAAAATCGTCTTATCGTGTGCAAAGAAGTAGGTACTTTTTGTGCATTTTCAACAATGATATTTTTTGGTGAACCCATTTTTCTTCCTTTATATATAGAAAAAGCCGGTGTCCTTATTCGACACCGGCTAATATGTTTATATTAAAAAATTCCAACCAGCTTTAGCACAAATGATGCGATAAACACTGTAAATGCCGAGCTGATCGTTGTAAATACTACAAGTTGACCTGCCAGCTCTGCATCTGCGCCCATCTCCTGCGCCATAGGCACGCTGGAAACGGCAACAGGGG
>JAGCLY010000099.1 GCA_017646745.1 Clostridia bacterium | reverse complement strand
CTAGCGTGACAGGCTAGCGCTCTAACCAACTGAGCTACCAAGCCGAGTAGTTAAAATGAGGCTCGGAGTCTTGCGACTCCAAGCCTTGGTGGAAAGTACAGGGCTCGAACCTGTGACCCTCTGCTTGTAAGGCAGATGCTCTCCCAACTGAGCTAACCTTCCGTCAAATGCTGTACTATTATAGCAGACATTTTCTTGTTTGTCAAGGGGAATTTACAAAAATTTATTGAATTTTTCTTTAAAATATGATAGGATATATTCATCGACTTGATTTTTTGTAGGTGTGTGATGAAATTGTATGAAAATTTGTCCTTTGACCAGGAGCGTGCATTGTACGGCGAGCGTGACATTTGTATAAAAAAATGCAGATTTGACGGCCCTGCCGACGGTGAGAGCGCAATGAAGGAGGCGGGCTTGCTTACCGCTGAGAGCTGCTATTTTAATCTTCGCTATCCCTTCTGGCACTGTGACGGCGTGCAGATAAAGGACTGTGAGATGACCGAGTTTTGCCGTGCTGCGCTTTGGTATTCCACAGATATAGAAATAAAGGATTCGATACTTCACGGAATTAAGGCCGTGCGAGAGTGCGAGAGGGTAATTCTTGAGGGGTGCAACGTTATTTCTCCTGAGTTTGGCTGGTTTTCCTCCGATATTAAGGCGTGTAACAGTAAATTTGTCAGCGAATACTTTATGCTAAGGGCAAAGGCACTTGATTTTAAGGGTGTTGACTTTAGTGGCAAATATTCCTTCCAGTACATAGAGGATTCGGTTTTTGAAGGCTGTAATTTTGATACCAAGGATGCATTTTGGCATGCGAAGAACGTGACAGTTCGCAATTCGGTTGTAAAGGGTGAATATCTCGCCTGGTACTCGGAAAACCTTACCTTTGAGAACTGTGAGATAATCGGCACCCAGCCTCTCTGCTACTGTAAAAACCTAAGGCTTATTAATTGCAGAATGAAAAATTGCGATCTTTCCTTTGAAAAATCTACCGTAGAGGCCAACGTGATCGGACATATTGACAGCGTGAAAAATCCCGACGGCGGATATATCATTGCGGATAGCATAGGCGAGATAATATACGAAAACGAAGATAAGGATTGTATAATTAAAGTATTAAAGAATCATGCAGAATCAAAATAAAAACGACTTTTTAGGCACAGAGCCGCTTGGCAAGCTGCTCTTTAGGCTGGCCCTGCCAACCATTACGGCGCAGATAATAAATCTGCTATACAACATAGTTGACCGAATTTATATAAGCAATATGAAGGACGTCGGCGATCCCGCCCTGACCGGTGTGGGCGTTTGTATGCCACTTATTATGATAATATCCGCTTTCGCCGCTCTTGTCAGCTCGGGAGGTGCTCCCAGAGCCTCCATATTTATGGGGCAGGGAGACCGTGAATCTGCCGAGCGTACTATGGGCGCATGCTTCAGCCTTCAGTGTATAATATCGGTAATTCTGACAGCCGTTATGCTTGCCTTTCACAGACCTCTGCTGCTGGCCTTTGGTGCAAGCGAGCAGACCATACAATATGCTGCCGACTATATGAGCATCTACTCTCTCGGCACTATATTCGTGCAGCTTACCCTCGGTATGAATGCCTATATCACCGCCCAGGGCTTTGCTAAGGAGGGAATGCTTACCGTTGCGATCGGCGCAGTTGTTAACATTGTCCTTGACCCCATATTTATTTTTGTTTTCGGTATGGGTGTAAAGGGTGCGGCGCTGGCAACCGTAATCTCTCAGGCAATCTCCTGCGTGTGGGTAATTATTTTCCTGCTTGGCAAAAAGACATTGCTGAAGCTGAAGAAATCTGCACTGCGACTTGATGTAAGGCTGATTTTGCCCTGTCTTGCCCTTGGACTTGCGCCCTTCATTATGCAGTCCAGCGAGAGTATTATTTCTATATGCTTCCAGTCCTCGCTGCTGAAGTACGGCGGAGACCTGGCAGTAAGAGCTATGACCATACTTACCAGCGTTATGCAGTTTGCTATGCTCCCTCTTCAGGGCCTCGCCCAGGGCGCACAGCCGATTATCAGCTATAACTACGGTGCAAGGAAGAGGGAGAGGGTGCAGAAAATATTTAAGCTTCTTCTTACCTGCAGTCTTATTTATTCGCTGACCGTATGGGCGGCGGTTATGATCTTCCCGAATGGATTTGCACAGGTATTTAACACCAAGCCTGCCGATATGGAATTCACTGCAAATGCGCTTCGTATCTACTGTGCCGTTCTCGGCATATTTGGCATACAGATAGCCTGTCAGATGACCTTTGTTTCGCTGGGCAAGGCTCTGTCCTCTATGGCGGTTGCAATAATGCGAAAGTTCGTTCTGCTCCTGCCGCTTATCTATATTGTACCCAGCTTCTTCGGACAGGATGCAAAGGCCTTTGGCGTTTATCTTGCCGAGCCTATTGCCGATGTTATTGCTGTCAGCTTTACCGCAATTCTATTTGCCGTGCAATTTAAAAAGGCGCTGCGTGAAATAGATGAGCCGACAGAGCTGTTACAGAAATAAACTTTATAGGGGCGGAGAATTCCGTCCCTTTTTTTAAAGAAAAATCCCGAAGGGAATCTCTTGTATGAATGATGTTTATTGGTAGTAATACCTATTCTCTCCTATCCTTATCTTACCTTATCTATACTTATCTTATCTATTCTATACTGTGGCAACCAAAAATGCTGAAACCCCTTGAAAATGCTGAACATTTTTCCAAGGCGAAGCCTGCGTGAGGCCGTGGCGAGGGGGGCGCAGGTGGCTCGCTGTGGCTATCCTGTCGGCTCTGAAGAATGCTTTGCTACCGTTTTCGGCGTATGCTTATGCCACCGAATCAGAGGCGACACGCTTCGTTTTTCAACATATCAACATTTTGGCTTAGTGCATCTTATACAATATCATCCTTGTTTTTAAACTGCTATTTTCATTTTCCGTCACTTGACATTATTATTTTATTATGATATAATACTAAGGATAAATAAAAGATAAGGAGATGTATATTTATGAAGGCTCTTTTCCGTGGCGCACTTGTTTATGAAAATGGCACTATGAAGAAGCTTGATATGCATTTTGACGGTACTTCTCTTTCCGTTTGCGAAGGTGACGTATCCACTTTTGATTTTTCTGCTATTTTTGATAATATTGCTATTTTCCCCGGTCTTTGTGATGTGCATGTTCATCTCAGAGAGCCGGGTTTTTCTTATAAAGAAACTATTGCCAGCGGTACGCTCGCCTCTGCCAGGGGTGGATACACCGCCGTATGCTCAATGCCGAATCTAAATCCCACTCCCGATAGCCGTGAGAATCTGGACATACAGCTGGACATCATAAGGCGTGACGGAGCAATTGCAGTTTTGCCCTACGGCACTATAACCGTGGGAGAGGGTGGCGAGCGCCTTGCCGATATGGAATCTATGGCGAAGGATGTCGTAGGATTTTCCGATGATGGACGAGGTGTGCAGAGCGAGGATATGATGCGCTCAGCAATGCTGAAGGCAAAGTCGCTTAGCAAAATGATAGTTGCCCATTGCGAGGATAATTCGCTTCTTCGTGGCGGTTATATACACGACGGCGAATACGCACGTGCCAACGGTCACCGTGGAATCTGCTCCGAGAGCGAGTGGGGACCTATCGCGCGAGATATGGAGCTTGTAAGCGAAACGGGATGCCCGTATCATATATGCCATATTTCCACTGCCGAAAGCGTGGATATTATCAGAGAGGCAAAGGCAAGGGGGCTTAACGTTACATGCGAGACCGGCCCTCACTATATTTTGCTTGACGATTCCTGTCTTCAGGAGGATGGCAGATTTAAGATGAATCCCCCCCTGCGTTCTCCTCGCGACAGAGAGGCTATACTTCAGGGTGTGCTTGACGGTACGATTGATATGATCGCCACCGACCACGCTCCTCATTCGGCTGAGGAAAAGTCCCGTGGACTTGAAAAGAGCGCCATGGGTGTAGTTGGTATAGAAACTGCATTCCCGCTTCTGTATACTCATCTGGTAAAAACGGGAATAATTAGCCTTGATAGGCTGATATATCTTATGAGCGACCGCCCGAGAGAAAGGTTTAATATAACCACCGATCCCGGATTTACGGTGTTTAAGCTTGATGAAAAATACACGATAAACCCTGATGACTTCCTGTCTATGGGCAAGGCGACTCCCTTTGAGGGAGATGAGGTATACGGAAAGTGCTTGCTGACTGTATACAATGGCAGAGTAGTATACTCGGATTTAAAAGATTAATATTTTGAGAGGAAAATACAATGGCAAAGAGAACGGATATTAAGAGAATTATGATCATCGGCTCCGGCCCCATCGTTATCGGTCAGGCGGCAGAGTTCGATTACGCAGGCACACAGGCTTGTCTTGCGCTTAAGGAAGAGGGCTACGAGGTTGTTCTCGTCAACTCCAACCCTGCCACCATTATGACCGACACCGCTATTGCGGATAAGGTTTATATGGAGCCTCTCACACTTGAATATATTGCTAAGATTCTGAGATACGAGCGTCCCGACGCTATTCTTCCCGGTATCGGCGGTCAGACCGGCCTTAATCTTGCTATGCAGCTGGAGAAGAAGGGTATTCTTAAAGAGTGCCGTACCCAGCTTCTCGGTACAAGCTCGGAGTCTATTGAGAGGGCAGAGGACAGAGAGATGTTTAAGGAGCTTTGCCAGTCTATCGGTGAGCCCACCATTCCCTCTGAGATCACATATAATCTTGAGGAGGCAAAGGCTGCTGCGGCAAGAATCGGATACCCGGTAGTTCTTCGTCCTGCGTTTACCCTCGGCGGTACAGGTGGCGGCTTTGCTTATAACGAGGAGGAGCTTTGCGAGGTTGGTATCAACGCATTTAAGCTTTCTCCCGTGCACCAGGTTCTTGTTGAGAAGAGTGTTAAGGGATATAAGGAGATTGAGTTTGAGGTTATGCGTGACGGTAGCGGCCACGCCATCACCATCTGCGGTATGGAGAATATCGACCCCGTTGGTGTTCACACCGGTGACTCTATCGTTGTTGCTCCCATTATGACCCTCTCTGAGAAGGACCAAAAGATGCTTAACGATTCGGCTATCAAGCTGATCAAGGAGCTTAAGATTGAGGGTGGATGTAACGTTCAGTTTGCATTAAACCCAGAAACAAGCGAATATTACCTTATCGAGGTTAACCCCAGAGTATCCAGAAGCTCGGCTCTCGCATCCAAGGCGTCGGGATATCCTATCGCACGTGTTACCGCTAAGATCGCTGTTGGTATGACTCTTGATGAGATCAATGTTGCCAATACCACCGCCGCATTCGAGCCCAGACTTGATTATGTTATCACCAAGCTCCCCAGATTCCCCTTCGATAAGTTCACTGCCGCATCCAACACTCTCGGCACACAGATGAAGGCTACCGGTGAGGTTATGGGCATTGGCTCTACCTTCGAGGAGAGCTTGCTTAAGGGTATTCGCTCGCTTGAGACAGGTGTATATCATATTCATCATCCCAAGTTTGACAATATGTCGGATAGCGAAATCAAGGAATATCTTGCTCAGTTCAGAGACGATAATATTTTTGCCATTGCAGAGCTCCTTCGCCGTGGAGCAGATGTTGCAGAGCTTCACGAGATCACAAAAATCACATCCTACTTCCTTGAGAAGCTTCAGAACATCATGCTTATGGAGAACAGCCTTAAGGAAACCAAAGACGCAGATACACTCCGCGCCGCAAAGGAAATGGGCTTCTCGGACAGGTATATTGCAAAGCTCTGGGGCATGAGCGAGCAGCAGGTTGCATCTTGCCGTCACGAATGGGGCATTATTCCCGCTTTTAAGATGGTTGATACCTGCCACACAAATGCATATATTCCTTATTTCTACTCCTCATATATGGGCGAGAATCAGTCAAAGCTCACTGATAAAAAGAAGATCATCGTGCTTGGCGCAGGTCCTATCCGTATCGGTCAGGGCGTTGAGTTTGACTATTCTACCGTTCACGCGGTTTCTACTATTAAAAATTCCGGCTACGAGGCTATTATTATCAACAATAACCCCGAAACCGTTTCCACCGACTATACCACGGCGGACAAGCTCTATTTCGAGCCCTTGACCACCGAGGACGTTATGAATATTATTGAGTTCGAGAAGCCTGAGGGTGTTATTGCATCTCTCGGCGGACAGACTGCTATCAACCTTGCGGCTCCCCTTGATGCGCTCGGTGTTAAGATTATCGGTACCGATTGCGCCGCTATTGACAAGGCGGAGAACCGTCATCAGTTTGAAAGACTCCTCAAGGAGCTTGGTATCCCTCAGCCCGAGGGCAGTGCGGTTACTAAGATTGAGGACGGCGTTGCTGCTGCGGCAAGAATCGGTTATCCCGTTCTCGTTCGCCCATCCTTCGTGCTTGGCGGTCGTGCTATGCAGATCGTTGCCAACGAGGAGCAGCTTCGTCACTACCTTAAGACCGCCGTTGAGATTGATGAGGACAAGCCTGTTCTCGTTGACAAGTATATCAGCGGTAAGGAGGTTGAGGTTGACGCTATCTGTGACGGCCGTGACGTATTCGTGCCCGGTATTATGGAGCTTGTAGAGCGTACCGGTATCCACTCGGGTGACTCCATCAGCGTTTATCCCACCTTCTCTATTTCTAACAAGGTTAAGGGAACTATTCTGCAGTATGCGAAGAAGCTTGGACTTGGCATCGGCATCGTGGGACTTTACAACATCCAGTTCATCGTTGATAAGAACGATGAGGTTTATATTATCGAGGTTAACCCCCGTTCCTCCAGAACCGTGCCCTTCCTTTCTAAGGCAACCGGATACAGTCTGGCGGATATTGCCACCGAGTGTATTCTTGGCAAGACTCTTAAGGAGCAGGGAATCTTTGACCTCTATCCCGAGGAGAAGAAGAGATGGTACGTTAAGGTGCCTGTATTCTCCTTCAATAAGCTTCGCGGACTTGACGCATATCTCTCTCCCGAGATGAAGTCCACCGGTGAGGCGATCGGCTATGACGATAAGTATTACCGTGCGCTCTATAAGGCGCTTCAGGCATCGGGAATGCATCTGCAGAACTACGGTACCGTTCTTGCCACCATCGCAGACTGTGACAAGGAGGAGTCGCTTCCTCTAATCCGTAGATTCTACAACCTCGGCTTTAATATCGAGGCTACCGAGGGTACCGCAAAATACCTTAAGGAAAACGGTATCCGTACTCATACGCTTAAGAAGCTTTCCGATGACTCGGAGGAGATTGCAGACTCTATTCGTCAGGGACACATTGCATACGTTATCAACACATCCGATGCATCCTCGTCGGGCGTTATCCGTGACGGCTTTGAGATCAGAAAGTATGCTACCGAGAACAACGTAACCGTATTCACCTCGCTTGATACAGTTAAGGTTCTTCTCGACGTGCTTGAGGAGACAACTCTTACTATTTCCACCATTGACGCCTAAGGAAAATTGAAATGGCTAAGACAATTTATAAAAGAACCTATAAAAACGGTGACGTTTACCAGGGTCCCCTGGTAAACGATCTGCCCACTCCCGAGGGAAAGTACACCTTTGCCAACGGCGATGTTTACGTTGGAGAATATGACAGCATGGAGCTTCCCTCGGGCAAGGGCAAAATCACCTTTGCCAACGGTGACAAATATGAGGGCAGTGTCTTTATGGGCAAGCCCTACGGCAGTGGCACATATACCTTCAAGGAAGGTGACGTGTATGTTGGTGATATGAAAAAAGGCCTTTTCGACGGATATGGCAAGTATTATATTAATGGCCGCCTTCATTACAAGGGCTATTGGAAAAAGGATCATAAGAGCGGAGAGGGCAGGATCTTTTACGAAGATGGCAGACAGTTTGTTGGCTATTTCATAAAGGATAAGGCATACGGAAGCGGAACACTGTTCTATGCAGAGGATTCCGAATATGACAAGCTGGATGGCCTGTTTTTTGCCAACAACGCTATTTGGGGTACCGAATACCGTCGCGACGGTATGGTTTATAAGGGATTCTTTAAGGACGGCAAGCGCAGCGGCAGAGGCACGGCTACCTATTCTAACGGATATACCGTTAAGGGTTATTTTGACAATGATCAGATCGTTAATTCAAGGAGGATTACCGAGAAATATATCAACGGTGAAAGCTATACCGGCACCTTTACCGAGGACGGACATTATTTGAATGGAAAATATATCTACTCTAATGGTGATAGCTATGAAGGCAGTTGGAAGGACGATAAATTTCACGGTTACGGCACTATAATATTTAGTGCCGGTGGCAAGTACGTAGGTGAATTTTCGAACGGTATGTGTCACGGCCAGGGAACTGAGTATACGAAAAGCGGTCATAAGTATGTAGGCGGGTTTAAAAACGGAAAGCGCTACGGCAAGCATGACTACTATTGGCCCAACGGTGACGTTTGCTATGGGGGAATATATCATCCTGATGGCACAAGCTCGGGCACGATAACCTATGCCGACGGCGGAAAATCATTTTGCAGATGGGATAAGGATGGCAATGCTATCTCATAATTTTGGAGGCGTTAAACTTTGAAAGATGTTTTATTAAGGCTCGAAAAAATCGAGCAAATTGCAAAAAACACATATCTCTGGGTGCTCTCGGGTGATGTTTCTCACATCACGGCGCCCGGCCAGTTTGTAAATATAAAGCTTGACGGCTTTTATCTTCGCAGACCTATTTCTGTGTGCGATGTTGAAGGCGACAGACTTACTATAATATTTAAGGCGGTTGGCCGTGGAACCGAAAAAATGGCTAAGGCGCAGATTGGCGAGGAGTTCCTTGTTCTTACCGGTCTTGGCAACGGTTACGATCTTACCAAGTCGGGAGACTGTCCTCTGCTTATCGGTGGCGGCGCAGGTGTGCCCCCCATGTATTTGCTCTGCCGTGAGCTTATCAGAGAGGGAATGCAGCCTACCGTTATTCTCGGCTTTAACACTGCCGACGAGGTGTTCTATAACAAGGAGTTTGAGGCACTCGGTGCAAGGGTTATAATTGCTACCGCAGACGGCTCTATGGGTATCAAGGGCTTTGTTACCAATGCGATGGACGGGCTTGATTACAGCTACTTCTACACCTGCGGTCCCGAGCCTATGCTTAAGGCGGTTTATAATGCTACCGCCACATCGGGACAGATGTCCTTTGAGGAGCGAATGGGCTGTGGCTTCGGCGCGTGTATGGGCTGCTCCTGTAAGACGCTGACGGGCTACAAGAGAATATGCAAGGAAGGGCCTGTTATGGCAAAGGAGGAGATACTGTGGTGAGTGGTGAGTGCAGAGCGCAGAGTACAGAGCTTGATACAAGAGTAAATCTTCTCGGCATCGAGCTTGATAATCCTGTAATTCCTGCGTCGGGTACCTTTGGATTCGGTTATGAATTTGCAGAGATATATGACATAAATATTCTTGGCAGCTTCTCCTTTAAGGGAACTACTGCCGAGCCAAGATTCGGCAATCCCACGCCCAGAATTGCAGAGTGCGAAATGGGTCTTATCAATGCCGTGGGACTTCAGAATCCCGGTGTTGACAGGGTTATCTCCGAGGAGTTGCCCAAACTTAAGAAATGCTTTAACAAGCCTGTTATGGCTAACGTTTCTGGCTTCTCGATTGAGGAGTACGTACACACCTGCGCCCTGCTTGATAAGGAAGAGCAGGTAGGCTGGATAGAGGTTAACATCAGCTGTCCCAACGTTCACGGCGGCGGTATGGCCTTTGGTACAAGTCCCGAGGGAGCCGCTGAGGTTGTAAAAGCCGTTAAGGCGGTTACTACAAAGCCTATTATCGTTAAGCTTTCGCCCAACGTTACCGACATCGTCGCTATTGCAAAGGCGGTAGAGGCTGCCGGTGCTGACGGAATCAGTCTTATTAACACTCTTCTCGGTATGAGAATAAATCTCCGTACCAAGAAGCCGGTTATCGCTAACAAGATGGGCGGTTTTTCCGGCCCTGCCATCTTCCCTGTGGCGGTTAGAATGGTGTATCAGGTCGCACATGCGGTTAAGATACCTGTTATCGGTATGGGCGGTGTTTCCTCGGCTGAGGACGTTATTGAGATGATGCTTGCCGGCGCTACCGCAGTTCAGGTCGGTGCGGCAAATCTCGTAGATCCCCTTGCTTGTAAAAAAATCATCGAGGATCTGCCCCGTGTAATGGAAAAATATAATATTGAAAAATTAAGTGATATAATAGGAGGCGTTCAGTAATGGGAAAGGACGTAATTATTGCCTGCGACTTTGACAGCGCAGAGAAAACATTTGCTTTTCTTGATAAATTCACCGGCAAAAAGCCCTTCGTAAAGATCGGTATGGAGCTTTATTATGCCGAGGGTCCCTCTATCGTAAGAGAGATCAAAAAGAGAGGTCACAAGATATTCCTTGACCTCAAGCTTCACGATATTCCCAACACCGTGAAGAAGGCTATGGCGGTTCTTTCAAGACTTGATGTGGATATGACAAATCTTCATGCCGCAGGAACTAAGAGAATGATGAAGGATGCTATTGAGGGACTTACCAGACCCGATGGCACAAGACCTTTACTTATTGCTGTAACCCAGCTTACCTCCACCGACCAGGAGTCTATGGAGAACGATCTCCTTATCAAAGAGCCTATTGATCAGGTAGTTATGCACTACGCTTCCTGTGCCAAGGAAGCAGGCCTTGACGGTGTAGTTTGCTCTCCTCTCGAGGCAGGCAAGGTACACGACAGATGCGGCAAGGACTTTGTAACCGTAACCCCCGGCGTTCGTTTTGCTGACGGTGACATCGGTGACCAGAAGAGAGCTATGACCCCTGCCGAGGCAAAGAGAATCGGCTCGGACTATATCGTAGTAGGCAGACCTATTACTGCCGCAGAGGATCCCGTTGCAGCATATGAGAGATGTTGCAGAGAATTCATTGGTTAAGAGGTGCAAAATGGAACAGTACAAGAGAGAATTTATACAGTTTCTTGAGG
>JAGCLY010000098.1 GCA_017646745.1 Clostridia bacterium | reverse complement strand
GGGCTTCTGATTAACAAGAATCGCAAGACCCAGAGGCA
The DNA here is from genome assembly GCA_017646745.1 of Clostridia bacterium. Lineage (GTDB taxonomy): Bacteria > Bacillota > Clostridia > Oscillospirales > CAG-272 > UBA1740. The sequence continues at coordinate 3,096 of JAGCLY010000098.1, read as the reverse complement.
GCAGAATTGCTATGGGAACCATAATTACCGAGAACATTATCGTATGTACAAAGGCAAGCCAAAAGCTCTTGTATATACCGGGCATGAACGTCTCGTCAAAGAGCATTCTGAACCAGGCAAAATCATTGAAGGATTCAACGCCCGGCTTACCATACTGGAAGTTCGTTAAGGAAATATAGATTCCGTAAAACAGTGGTAATACGAAGAATACGATAAACGCCGCCAAGTACGGTAGTAAGAATATAGCAGTTACACCGTACTTTTTAAATGCTTCTATTCGTTTAGACCTTTGTTTAGCAAATTCCTCTAAGACAACAGTCTTTTCCATAAATAAATTCCTACTTTAAAAATTTTACTTAATACCAAGCTTCAAAAGATTGATTGCTTCCTGTGTGGACTGAGCAATAGCGGCAAAGGTCTCCTTCGCCTTTGCTACGGTACAGCCGTCTGCAGAGAGAAGCTGTGCCTGTACGTCACCTACTGCGGTAGTAAGACCGGAGATAAGTGTGGTAGCAAACTGTGTGCTCTCAAGAGCCATAACCTGTGCAGGGTCGCCCATTGCGGTAAGTGTAATGCTCTTGGATGCAGCGGTCTTATAGCCCTCGGACTCGTAAACGTTCTTCCATGCGGGGATATGACCTGCCTTACACCACTCGGTAAGGTTGTATTCGCCCTTGTCGTTGGTTGCCTGAGTGTACCACTCTGCAAAGATAAGAGCCGCAGCAGCCTTCTGCATGCTGGTAACCTTCTTGGTTACGGTGATAACGTGGCCGTTGCCATACCACTTGGATGCAGTTTCAGCGGGAGCACTGTCGTCAGCCATGTAGTAAGGACGTGCTACTGTGTAGGGATTCTGATATACGGGATCGTTTGCATCCTCCTCGGTAACGCCAAGCTTACCTGCGGTGGAGAGCTGCTTGTTGTTCCACCAGAGATCGTAGGTGTTAGCAACCATCCAAGGACCCTCGGAGAACATTACGATCTGTCCTGTAGGGAATGCAGCCTCCTTGTTACCTGCATCACCGTAGAGATCTGCGTTGTAGCGCTCTACAAGGTCGGTAACGTACTGAACCATACCCTCGTTGTTCTGGAAGGTAACGTTTCCGTCAGCATCTGCAAGAGAACCGCCGTTAACGTAAAGTGCGGTAAGGTTATCGCTCTCCTGAGAGTGGAAGAATGCGGGATAGAAGTTGTCAACGGTTGCGGTATTTGCAGCTGCAAGGTTGGGGTTACCTGTCTTAAGCTGATACCAAGAGTGATCCTGATCAAGGTTGATATTTCTTACCCAAAGCTCGCCTGTATCAGCCTTTGCTCTAAGGCCCTCAAGGAGAGTTTGGTATTCTGCATAGGACTGAGGAACGAAACGGGTGTTGTTATCAAAGCCGAGACCGTTCTTCTTAATAATGTCCTGTCTGATCTGAGTAAGGTAGCCGTGTGCGTCAACGGGAATACCGTAGTGCTGACCGTTGTAAATAGTGGTCTTCTCAATATTATCGTACGCGTTTGCGAAATCGAGATTAACACCTGTGGTAGTAATAAGCTCATCGAGGGGATAGAAGTAACCCTTAAGAGCATACTCAATATTCTTCTCGTTGTGCATGAAGCACATATCGGGGAAGTTAGAGTAGTCGTTAGCATATGTACTGTCGAGTGCGTTGTAGTAATCGTAGTGACCAACAGAGGTAACCTTGATCTCGATCATACCCGCGTATTCCTTGTTGAACTCCTTAACAAGGTTAAGAAGAGTTTCCTGGTCGGGCTGACCGATAACGCTCCACATATTAAGCTGAACGCCCTCAAGATATGTACGGTCAAACTCACCGTTCTCATCTCTGGGGAGATCGTCAACGATGCTGCTTGTATCACCGGGGTTATTGTTGCCTGCATCAGGATTCTTGTTCTTGTTACAGCCAACAATGCTGAAGGTCAGTGCAACGATGAGAAGCAGACTTAAGATTTTGGTAAGAAATTTCATTTTAGTTTTTCCTTTCTTAATAATCCCTTCCGTGATATTTTTCGCCGTCGCCCTCGTCGGGACAGTTAACGTCGACAACCACATCACCGAAGATCATATTCATCAAGTTTTGTTTATTCGGGGTAAATAAGCCTATGGCATTGTTGATTCCGCCGATGATCGCTATGGCGAGCACCACTATGGCAAAGGACAGCTTGCAATCCGGATCGATCGGCATAAACATTGCCTCGTACCCACCGTTGAAGGGAGGGAACATATAAAGTATAAATGCTATCGGAATGATTCCGACAGAATCAATAACAGTCTTAAGTAAGGTCATATACCACGCATCGACCTGACCGTCTAAACGAACTACACCGAGTCCAAACAGTCTGTATCCAACCGTTCTGCCGTCCTTAAATAGATACTTTGGTATCAAAAGAACGGTAAGCGATGAGATAAGGATAGAAATCACAAGAGTGATGTTGGTATATCTTGCCTGTGAGCAATAAGCAGTCTTATAGCTCAAGTAATGGGTGGAATTATATGGCTCGCTATCGATAATCAGCATCTCGGCGTCCTCAAGCATATTTGAATATGCCTGACAGTAGGAGCGATAATACGTCGCGCCCGTCTGACCGATGCTGTCGGAGGAGTCAATAAACAAATAGTGGAAGAGATAATAGGCAACCTGAGTATTTAACACAGGAATCTCGGAGATCTCCTTGTTAAAGGAGAACATAAAGCTCGAATCGTCACCAAAGGATTTTTCGTATATTTCAAAGATATCCTTGTTTACCCCCTCACCCATGGTCGTGTTTTCAACGAGGTAGTGGTTGTAGAAGTAGGCAACGTTGTCGTTTTCCACCGAGTGGATGCCGTTTATCATTACGTCGTGATTTTGGTCGAAGACAAAATCCGGCTGCTGATTATTTCCGAACACATGATAGGAGAGGCAGATCGCACGGTAGAGATTTTTAAGCACAACAACGTCGGTGCTTACCCTCTCGCCCTCAACGTACTCAACAATATGAGTCTCGGCGGTGAGAGTCTCATAATATTTGATCTCATCCTCTATGGTGGAATCGGCGGCAATGTACGCCGCCGAGCCTTTGGTAATCAGAAATAATCCTGCGAAAATC
>JAGCLY010000097.1 GCA_017646745.1 Clostridia bacterium | reverse complement strand
GGTCTCGCCAAGACGCATGGGAAGCTCTCTGTAAGAGCGCTTTTTGTTAAGGAATACCTGATACTGGAAGGGGCAGGTCATAGGACGCATTGCAATGCATTCCTTGGTCTCGTCGTGGGGATCGCCCATAACGAACATACCGTCAAGATAATGATCCCAGTGACCGGAGATCTTGTACAGCTCTCTCTTTGCCATAAGGGGAGTCTTGGTAAGTAGATAACCTCTCTTCTCCTCAACGTCCTCAACCCATCTCTGAAGTCTCTGTACGGTTCTCGCACCCTTAGGGAGAAGGATAGGAAGGCCCTGACCGATAACGTCAACGGTGGTGAAGTACTCAAGCTCACGGCCGATCTTGTTGTGGTCACGCTTAAGTGCCTCTTCCTGCTGCTGTACGTATGCGTTAAGCTCATCCTTGGAGGGGAAGGCAATGCCGTATACTCTCTGCAGCATCTTGTTGTTCTGGTCACCCTTGTAGTATGCGCCGGTGCACTGTGTAAGCTTGAATGCCTTTACCGCACCGGTAGAGTGAAGGTGGGGACCTGCGCAAAGATCGGTGTACTCGCCCTGGGTGTAGATAGAGATCTCTGCATCCTCGGGCAGCTCCTCAATTCTCTCAACCTTGTAAGGCTCGTCAAGGCTCTTCATAAGCTCGATAGCCTCGCTCTTGGAAAGCACCTTTCTCTCGATAAGGAGGTTCTCCTTAACGATCTTTTTCATTTCTGCCTCAATATTTTTAAGTATTTCGGGAGTAAATGAAATCTCTGCGTCAAAGTCCTGGAAATAACCGGTCTCGGTTGCGGGACCGATAGTCTGCTTTGTGTTGGGGTACAGACGCTTAACCGCCTGTGCCATAATGTGTGCGGCGGTATGTCTGAAGATCTCCTTACCCTCCTTGTCCTTGAAGGTAAGCAGCTTAACCTCTGCCTCACCGTCAATAACAGTGGAAAGCTCCTTTGCCTCGCCGTTTACCAGCGCTGCAAGAACCTCTCTGGAAACACTTTCGAAGGTTGCCTTAGCCGCCTCGTATACCGAGCATGCCTCACCCTCGTAAATTTCTCCTGTTGCAAAAATAATTTTTGCCATAATATTTTCTCCTTTTTAGGTAAATTAACAAAAAAACACCCCGAAAGACATAATTTGCCTTTCGGGGTGCAAATTCCGCATTCTGCATTTTGCATTCTGCATTTATTTTGCACGGTTCCACCCGAGCGTTTAACTCATTAGTTATAAAATTGAGCGCAAATAGCGCATAGCTGGTACCTTGCGGGCGCATTCTCCGTACTTTCAGCAACCGACGGCTCTCTGTGCAATACGTATCCTCAAGACATGGTCTAATGAAATCATTTTATCACAACAAAAGGGAAATGTCAACAATAATTTTTGAAATCTCATCGAAAATCAGTTGATATTTATAAAACGTAAAAAATAGTTAGCAAATTCTTCATATGCGAGATGAATTCTACGATAAATTGCTTGCAATATCTGATTATTTGTGTTAATATGTAAGCAAAAGGAGGTGTTGTTTTTGATTTTAGGTGAAAAAATATCAGAAGTACGTAAGCTTAAAAAAATGACACAAAAGGAACTCGCAGAGAGGCTGAACGTTTCTGACAAAGTAATTTCAAAATGGGAAACAGGGAAGAGCCTGCCCGATGTGGAAACCATGCTGAAGCTTTCTGAGGTGCTCGACGTTTCAATTTCAGAGCTTTATGATTGCGTTGGAAAGACGAATACCGAGAAAATGGAGGAGTATAACGAAGAAAGAATATGGCAGTATAAAAAATACAGTATAATTTCTTCTTTTTTAGTATTTCTCTCGCCGGTTTTGTTTTTATTTTTCGTTTTTTTCATAGATAGTTTCTTTCTTCCTCATCAAATTACGTCTATCATTACTATATTTTTAATAGCGCTTTTTCTAGCCATGTTCGTGTCGGGACTATTATTCCAAACTACTCAATTCGTGCGGCTGTATAGTTATAGCAAAAACAAGTATTATCGGGCAGAATATACACGGGTCTTAAAAAAATATGGAATTATATTTCTAATATGTCTTTTACTTCCAATATTGGTTTTTGCCTCGGTCGTAATTACTTTTAATTTGCTTCAATAATTGATTTACTTATTTGGAGAGCTTCGGCTCTCCTTTTTTTTATTTAAAAGCACTTGTATTTTCCATTTCTTTGTGCTAAAATATAAAATGACAAAATATGCGAGTTTCATTCGCTCGCAGAAAAGGAAGTTTTAACTATGGAAAAATTCTATTTAACTACTGCGATAGCATACGCATCGCGCAAGCCTCATATAGGCAACACCTATGAGATCATTATGGCGGACGCATTTGCCCGCTTCCAGAAGACACAGGGCAAGGACGTGTTCCTTTGCACTGGTACCGACGAGCACGGTCAGAAGATAGAGGACCTTGCTAAGGATGCCGGCATCACACCAAAGGCATACGTTGATAACGTAGCAGGGCAGATCAAGGATCTGTGGGATCTCATGAACGCAGATTACGATCACTTTATTCGTACCACCGACGACTATCACGAGAAGGTAGTCGCTAAAATATTTAAAAAGTTCTACGATCAGGGCGATATTTACAAGGGCCACTATGAGGGCTGGTATTGCACTCCCTGCGAGTCCTTCTTTACCGCAACCCAGGCGGTTAACGGTATTTGCCCCGACTGTGGCAGACCTGTTAGCCAGGCTAAGGAGGAGGCATACTTCTTCAAAATGTCCAAGTATGCAGACCGCCTTATTAAGCACATTGAGGATAACCCCGGCTTCATCGAGCCCGAGAGCCGTAAGCGTGAGATGGTAAACAACTTCCTTAAGGCAGGCCTGCAGGATCTTTGCGTTTCCCGTACATCCTTCACCTGGGGTATTCCCGTAGATTTTGATCCCAAGCACGTTACCTACGTTTGGCTTGATGCGCTTACAAACTACATTACAGCACTTGGTTATGATCCCGACAAGTCCTTTGACGAGCAGTCCGAGCACTTCAAGAAGTATTGGCCCGCCGACGTTCATATTATCGGTAAGGATATTCTTCGTTTCCACACCATTTATTGGCCCATCTTCCTTATGGCTCTGGACCTTCCTCTGCCTAAGAAGGTATTTGGTCACCCCTGGTTCAACTTCGGCAACGATAAGATGTCTAAGTCTAAGGGCAACGTGGTTTATGCAGACGAGCTTGCAGAGCGCTTTGGCGTTGATGCGGTAAGATACTACGCACTGTCTGAGATGCCCTATAACTCCGACGGATCCGTTACCTATGAGAACGTTGTTGCAAGATATAACAACGACCTTGCTAACAACCTCGGCAACCTTGTGAGCCGTACTCACGCAATGACAAAGAAGTACTTCGACGGCATTGTTCCCACACCCGATGTTACCGATGCTATCGATGATGATCTTAAGTCTACTGTTGCTTCTGCTATCACCAAGTCTGTTCAGCTTATGGACGCATATCACGTGGCAGACTCTCTTGAAGAGATCTTCACCATGCTTCGCAGAGCAAATAAGTATATTGACGAGACCATGCCCTGGGCACTTGCAAAGAACGAGAGCGATAAGCCTCGCCTTGCAACCGTAATTTATAACCTCCTTGAGGTTATCCGTACTGCGGCAGTTCTCCTTACACCCTATATTCCTGCCACTGCAGAAAATATCTTTAACCAGCTCGGTACCGATAAGAGAAGCTTTGCAACTATCTCCGAGTTCGGTAATCTTGAGAGCGGTAAGCCCCTCGGCGAGGCCTTCACACTCTTCGCTCGTATTGATGAGAAGAAGTTCCTTGAGGAGATGGAGGCGAAGATTGCCGCTGCTATCGAGGCAAACAAGCCTGTTGAGGAGCCTGAGCATGAGCCCGAGATCGGCATCGAATCCTTTGGTGCGGTTGAGCTTCGTGTAGCGGAAATTCTTTCTGCTGAGCCCATTCCTAAGGCAAAGAAGCTTCTTAAGCTGCAGGTTGACCTTGGCTATGAAAAGCGCCAGGTTGTTTCAGGAATTGCAAAGTTCTATACTCCCGATCAGCTTATCGGCAAGAAGGTTTGTCTTGTTACCAACCTTAAGCCTGCAAAGCTTTGCGGTGTTGACAGCTTCGGTATGATCCTGGCATCCGGCGAGGAGGACGTAAAGGTAGTATTCCTTGATCCCTCGGCAAAGAACGGAGATAGAATTCACTAATGAAATACTTTGATTCTCACGCCCATTATTACGACGAGAGATTTTCACAGGAGCTTGAGGTGGGTGTCGATGATTTTATCGACACCCTTCTTTCCGACAAGGTTTCTTATATCGTAAATATTTCTGCATCTACCGAGAGCGCACGCCTCGTGGTAGAGCAGGCAAAGAAGCATGACAGAATGTATACCGCCATCGGCATACACCCATCTGATACACGCTTTATCGATGACATGGATGCTGCGTTAAGCGAGATAAAGGCTATGATTCTTGATAAGGATAATAAGTGCGTTTGCCTTGGTGAGATCGGGCTTGATTACCATTATCCCGATACCGATAAGGAAAAGCAGATGCGCTTTTTCTTGGCGCAGATGGATATGGCAAGAGAACTTAAGATCCCCGTGTGTATCCACGACAGGGAATCGCACGCCGACGTTATGGACGTCATACGTCGTTATCCTGAGGTAAAGGGTGTGCTTCATAGCTTTTCCGGCTCGGCAGAAATGGCCGAGGAGCTTGTAAAGCTCGGTTGGATGATCTCCTTCTCGGGTACTCTCACGTTCACTAATGCAAGAAAGCCTAAGGAGGCCGCAGCTCGCCTTCCTCACAGCTCGGTTATGATCGAAACTGATTGCCCCTATCTTGCTCCACATCCCAAGCGAGGTACGCTTAATCATTCGGGTAATCTTGAGTACACTAATGCCGTTTTGGCAGCTATCTGGGGCATTACTCCGGAGGAATGTGCAGCTATAACCGAAGAAAATGCAAGAAGGTTCTTTAATATATGACAAAATCAATGTGTATTACCTACGTAGTCGAGGATAAGCTCTACGTAAATATTACCAATAAATGCTCTAATCGTTGTGAGTTCTGTATTCGCAATAACGGGGACGGCGCATACGGCTCGGACAGCCTTTGGCTGGAGCGAGAGCCTACGAGAGAGGAGATTCTTGATTCTGTATTATCCTGTGATCTTAATGCCTTTCCCGAGCTTGTTTTCTGTGGATACGGCGAGCCTACCTACCGTCTTGATGATGCCGCTTTTGTGGCAAGGGCGGTAAAGGAGCGCTATCCTAATATCAAGATCAGAATCAATACCAACGGCCAGTCCGACCTTATTCTGGGCAGAAGAACCGCCCCCGATTACGAGGGCGCATTTGATATCGTTTCTATCAGCCTCAACACTCCCTCGGCAGAGAGGTATCAGCAGATCTGTCACTCGGTGTACGGAGAGGCGGCCTTTGACGCTATGCTTCGATTTGCAGGCGATGTAAAGAATTTTGTAACCACCGTCTCACTCTCTGCTGTAAAGGAAACTCTTACTGCAGAGGAGATAGAGCGGTGCAGAATTATTTGTAGTGACCTTGGTGTTAATCTCCGACTTCGCGACTACATCCCTCCCGAGGCCTGACCGTATAGTCACTTGGCCCACAGGAGGCAAGGTATGAGGTCTTGAACATTGCGTTGTACATCATCAGGTGGCTCAGCGGTGTTCTCATGATGTCAAAGCATACTCCCATATAGTCAAATTCACCCACCAGATCCATAAGCGCTTTTGTGTTCTCTAATGATGAAAATCTGTATTCACCCTGTTTCTTATCACCTATGTGAGAGAGCAGGGTGTTTTTATCCTTTGTAATAGTATATTTGTTTCTTCGTGCTATACGTAACCCATCGTTCACTGCTAAAAATTCAGCTCCGTGTCGCATCGCTGTGGGCAGATCAACAAACGCCTTTGCGCTCTCACCCCTGCAGGCAAAGTCGGATAAGGCTTTGCGCTCTCCCTCGGCAAATGACGGGGGATTATCCATGGCAAATTTGGGGTAATACATCACGCTGCCGTCTGCATATTCGCTGAATTCAAGTGGAGAATTCTCGTTTATTTCGGTTATCAGTATAAGATCACAGCCGATCATCAATTTGCGTAATATCATTAAAAATGAGGAAAATTCCTCGGCAGAATCCGAAAGCGGGCAGGAATCTAACACAATCCCCTTGTAACCCGAGCCGAGAGCCAGCTCTATCATTTCCTCGGCAAATTTGTTCATATCCACTCCGTCCTTGTACCTGGCGGGGTATCGGTCATATATCCGTACAAGGGGGATTTTTCTTTCATCCTTGGCGTATCTTACGGCGCTTTTAAAGTCGACTGTTCGGTGTATTCCTTTACCGTCTGCCACTCCTTCAGCAAATGTTATATAGGTCAGGTACGGCATGGTCATTTTTAACCTTTTCTCGTCACATCCCTTGTAAAAGTATCCGTTTGCCACCGCCATGCCGCCTTTGCGCTCGTCGTATTTCAGGGCGATGCTTTGACCGGCCTTTAATTCACCGTCTATCAGCCATGGGTTCAGCGAATATATATCCCGCTTTTTTATACCGAAACGCAGGGCTATCTTATCCGCAGTATCACCGTGTTGTACGGTGTAGCTTCTGGTGGGGAAGAGTATCAGCAGCTCCTCGCCGTCTGCAGCCTCTCCGCCAATCTCGTTTACTTTTCGGATGCTCTCCTCGCTGACACCGTATTCCTTCGCAATATTTGCGATGCTTTCGCCGGGTAGTTTTGTATGTATTTGCATTTTTTCTCCTAACTTAAATGGTTTTAATTGCATTATATGTTATCATACCATTTCCGTTATTGCCGATAAGGTCGAAACACGCGAAAATCACTAAAATCATACCTAAAAAATACGTTATTTTTGGCGAAAAGATATATTGCTTTTTTCACATTCTCTATGGTATACTATATAAGTTGAAAAATTACTGTTAGCCGCATTGATCGGCTATGAGAAAGGAGCTCAAAATGACCAAGATTATTTGCAAGAAGGAATATAATACCGAGACCTCTACCTTCATTAAGAAGGTTACCGTTGGTAACTACGGTGATGCTAACGGCTACGAGGAGTGCCTTTTCGTTACCGAGAGCGGCAACTACTTCCTTTACGTTAACGGCGGTGCTGAGTCTAAGTACCCCACCGAGGACATCAAGCGTATGTCTAAGAAGGTTGCTGACGAGTGGATCGCTAACAACTAATTGAAAGGATACGTTTGACGATAACCGCAGACCGCTTCCGATCGGAGTAGATAACTACACTTTCGTGTCGCATTCTACGCTTTTCGCCTAAATCTATCTCTTTTAAGAAATCCGATTAGCGGATTCATAAGCGCGTACAAAAAACGGCTGTCGATTGACAGCCGTTTTTTTATTTTATTTCAAATATGCTTTATCCACCTTTGCCTCGGCGGAAAATCTCTTGATGCTCTCCATACCGCCCTTGCAGCCGGATTTGGTAGAATAGCCGTGAGAGGAGTGGCAGACGCACTGTCCGTTGGGCGCATACAGGCGGAAGCGATATTCGCCCGCCTTGTCAATGTATATCTCCCACTTGGGACAGGGAAGTGTGGTGGGATTTTTCAGTGTTGTATCCTCAATGCCCGCCTTTTGGGAGTTGGCAATAACGCTGCTTATTCCGTTTGTTGCACCGCTTGAGGAGGAGTAAAGCTGTGAGTATGCAATAGGATTGCTGTTCGACGCATAAAGGGTAAAGAAGAATCTGCCGTCCTTGGCCTTCTCGATTTCAAATCTTCCGCTCGGTGTAGCTTTACTTTCCGAAACGGGTACAGCGCCCTTTACCTCGGGCGAATCCTCACGAATTTCATTATATGTTCCGGAGGGCTTGATAATCCTCTCCGATTTCGGTGTTGGCTTTACGACCTTTCTTTCAACTCTGCGGGAGTGATGCTTGACAGTCTTAGCGGCTTTTTTTACATTATCCTTTTGCGCTTCGTTGCTCTTTGCCTCGGGCTCAGCGACGATGGGCTCCGGTTTTTTTCTAGCGGGTCTTTTAATTACAGGAGTAAAGTCATCCTTAAAGTATTCCTCCTGGCCGTCCTTCTCCTCGGCCTTTTTCTTGCCGAAAAGCCAACTAAATATTGACATATCTGTTTCCTCCGTTGGTTTTTACTATATTCTAACATACATTTTGTAAAATTACAACGAAAAAACGTAAAATTCAATTATTTTCTTCTTTTTTTCTCGGCCTCGGCCTTTAAATAGGCTAGTGCCTCCTTGATTCCGCCGATCTCATCAATTATTCCGCATTCTACCGCCTCACATCCGTTTAGTATAGATCCGATATCATTTACCAGCGTGTCGGTGCGGTTAATAAGATGTCTGAAATGATCCTCATTTACCGATGAATGATCAATGATGAATTTAATGATTCTGTCCTGCATTTTCTCCAGATAATTAAAGGCCTGCGGAACTCCCAGCACCACGCCGCTCGTCCTTACCGGATGTATGGTCATCGTTGCGCTGGGAACGATGAATGACCGTGATGCGCTTACCGCCAGCGGTACGCCGATGGAGTGACCTCCGCCCAGCACTATAGAGGCGGTCGGCTTAGTCAGGCTGGCGATTACCTCTGCTATCGCAAGACCGGCCTCCACGTCGCCGCCCAGCGTGTTTATCAATATAATAATACCGTCGATCCGTTCGCTTTCCTCGAGGGCAACCAGGGTAGGGATAACGTGGTCGTACTTTGTGGTCTTTTGCGTGTTGTCCAGGGTATAGTGTCCCTCGATCTGTCCTATCACCGAAAGGCAGAATATTGCGCCCCCATCGCCTTCAATTACCGAAACACCATCCTTTATCATGCCGTCCTCATGCTGCTTTTCTATATTTTCGCCCATTTTTTCCATTACAATACCTCGCATATAATACTTTTAGTATTTTTTTCGATAATCTTTGCGTTTATGCATTGATTTTCAAAAAACATTATGATATAATATATCATGGAATATCGTGGGCAGCCGTGCCCACCAAATACGAAAAACTATTTAAGGAGATATAAAATGAAAAAGGTTTTAGTTGAAACATCTGCAAGACACATTCATCTTAGCCGTGAGGCAGTTGACATTCTCTTTGGCGAGGGCTATCAGCTCACCAATAAGAAGGAGCTTAGCCAGCCCGGTCAGTTTGCTTGTGCAGAGAAGCTTCTCGTTGTTGGCCCCAAGGGCTCTCTTAAGGCATCTATTCTTGGTCCTACCAGAAACGCAAGCC
>JAGCLY010000096.1 GCA_017646745.1 Clostridia bacterium | reverse complement strand
GGACCGTCAAGGATCATCTGGTCACCGGTGTATGCGTGAACAGTGGTCATGATACCGCTCTGGATAGGAGCATAGTCGTTAAGAGCCTTTGCCATAGGAGCAAGGCAGTTGGTGGTGCAGGATGCAGCAGAGATGATCTGATCATCTGCAGTAAGATTCTCGTGGTTGGTACCATAAACAATGGTCTTGAGGTCGTTGCCTGCGGGAGCAGAAATAACAACCTTCTTAGCGCCAGCGTTGATGTGAGCCATGGACTTTTCCTTAGAGCAGTAGAAGCCGGTGCACTCAAGAACAACGTCTACGCCAAGCTCGCCCCAAGGGCAGTTAGCAGCGTCCTTTTCAGCATAGATCTTAAGGGTCTTGCCGTCAACAGTGATAGTGCCTGCCTCGTCGTCAGACTCAACAGTGTGACCGAGAGCAAGGTAGTTACCCTGTGCGGTATCGTACTTAAGAAGATGAGCGAGCATCTTAGGAGAGGTGAGGTCATTGATAGCTACGATCTCATAGCCCTCTGCGCCGAACATCTGTCTGAAAGCAAGACGTCCGATACGGCCAAAGCCGTTAATTGCAACCTTTACATTTGCCATTGGTGTAATCCTCCAAAATATAAAAATTTAATAAAATTCAACAATATACGAAAGTTGCCTTCCATACCAAACTACATTGTATCACATTTCTTTTCAATATGCAATAGGTTTGCCAATTTTTTATCAAATTCGTCACTTTTTTTTATTTTAAACAATATAGTCAAATAATATTTGTATAGTTTTTATTATCACTATTGAAAAATAATAAATATTATGATATAATGCTATCATACATAACAGAGTAGGATGGTATGCGTTCAGTGCCGGGTGGACGGGGAGTTGTCACTCGGACGAAGGAGGGATTTTTCCCAATACGGTATGCCATCCGCATCCCACTGTTACCATACCGGGATATTTGCGCCCTTTTGCGCATTGCCTTCGAGGTACTGAGATGTAAATCTGTACTCGGAGGTGTTTTTTTATGAAAAAAGGACTAAATAATTTAAAAGTAATTGCCGCCTTGGCCATTCTGGCCGCCCTCAGCATCGTACTCGGCAAATATCTGGCGATACCTGTCGGAGATGTTATGAGATTCAGCCTTGAAAGCATGCCGATAATCTTCGCAGGAATGGCATTTGGTCCGGCTGCCGGCATGGCGGTAGGAATCGTGGCCGACATGATTGGCTGTGTTATGGTGGGATATACTGTAAATCCCGTAGTAACCGCCGGTGCCGCGGCTATTGGATTAATGTCGGGAGCTGTTCCGTTACTGTTAAAGAAAGTCAAAATCCACAATATACTAATCAGCATAATTACGGTTGCTTCGGCCCATCTTATAGGCTCTGTATTAATAAAAACATTGGGCCTTGCCGTATACTATGATATGCCCTTCTTCATACTTATGCTATGGCGAATACTAAACTACGCCGTTGTTGGCATAATTGACGGTACAGCCGTGCATATTCTTATTAACAACAAGGGTATACAGATGCAACTGAAAAGCATTGGGGGTGAAAGAAAATGACATATAAAGAAGCGCTAAAATACATTCACGGTGTGTCAAATTTCTTTTGCAAGCCCGGACTTGAGCGCATAAAGGAGCTTTGTCGCGGTCTAGGCGATCCCCAGGACGGACTGAAGTTCATTCACGTGGCAGGTACCAACGGCAAGGGATCTGTCTGCGCTATGACGGACTCTATTCTTCGGTCGGCAGGATATAAGGTCGGGCTGTATACCTCGCCCTACGTTCTGCAATTCAATGAAAGGATGCGGATAAACGGTGAAAATATCCCGGACGAAAGACTTGCCCAGCTTACCGAAAGAGTAAAGGCGGTGGCAGCCAATATGTCCGACAGTCCTACCGAGTTTGAGCTTATTACGGCAATCGCATTTCTTTATTTCAAGGAAGAGAATTGTGACATTGTGGTTCTCGAGGTAGGCATGGGTGGCAGACTTGACGCCACTAATATTATTAACACTCCCCTGCTGTCAGTAATCACAGGAATAGCAATAGACCACACCGCCTTTCTCGGTAACACCGTAGAGCAAATAGCTATGGAAAAGGCAGGCATAATCAAAAGTGGTTTGCCGGTGATTTTCGGTGGAGAGAATTCTGCCGCTGAGGCTGTAATAGCCACCGAGGCCGATAAAATGAACGCAGTCCTTTACAAAACAGACTACACGAGGCTGAAAATTCGATCTCAAAGCCTTGAGGACACGACATTTGACTATAAGGAGCGCCTAGGCATAAATTTGGCACTACTCGGCAATTATCAGCCTAAAAATGCCGCCATTGCTCTCGACGTGGCAGATGCCTTAAAGGAGCTTGGAATTAAGATTCCCGAGGAGGCAATAAGATACGGACTTGCAAATGCAAGGTGGAGAGCAAGATTTGAAATACTGTCACAGGAGCCCACTGTAATCTTTGACGGTGCTCACAATCCCCAGGGCATTACCGCCGCAGTGGAAAGCATTAAGACCTACTACAAAGATAAAAGGGTCGTTATAGTCAGCGGTGTTCTGGCTGACAAGGATTACAGGGCTATAGCCGCCTCCCTCTCTCAGGTTGCATCTGCGGTATATACCATTACCCCCGACAATCCAAGGGCGCTCAGCGCCGAAAAATACGCCGAAATTATCGGTTTATGCAACACGATTGCATTCCCCTGCCCTGATATTGAAAATGCGCTAAAATCAGGAATAAAGCAGGCTAAGAGGGAAAACACGGCGCTGTTTTGCCTCGGCTCGCTATATACCTACTGCGATGTGGTAGAAATTCTGAAAAACATATAAAAAAGCGATGCCAAACGGCATCGCTTTAATCAATTTACGCATTGCGTGTTTTTACAGTATAGCTCTGAACGTCAAGAACAGTTTCACCGTCGATCTGAAGTGCGCAGGGACGGTCGAAGGTTACAGTTACATTATTGCCCTTTAAAACACTTACCATCTCGGTATGCTTTACGTGCTCGCCCTTGAATATCGAGGGGAATACCATAAGTGTCTTAAGCTTGCCGGAGCGGTGAAGCACCATACAGCTGACAGAGCCGTCACCAAGTCTATCCTGATCGGGAGTGGGTATCATACCTCCACCGTAGAAGCGGCCGTTCATAGTGGGAGCGATCCACACCTTCTTGAACTTATACTCCTTGCTGTCAACATTGATAGTAGCATTCTTAGGCTTAAAGGCAAAGAGCAGGCCCTTGATTGCGATAGCGGTGTAATTAACAGGCTTAGTAGATTTAGCCTTTATCTTATCGCCCTCCTCACAGCAGTATCCGTCAATACCAAATCCGATACCGTTAAGGAAGCGGTAGGTCTTACCCTTTACAGTAACGGTGGGCAGATTCTTAAGATACTGATTGATCTTAAAGGGAGCGCAGCCGGGCTGCTTTTCAACGTCATGCAGAAAATCATTTCCGCTTCCGGATGCATAATAGAGAATGTCATTAGTAATATTATCTGTATCAACAGCATTGATAAATCTGTTGATAGTTCCGTCGCCGCCGGAGATAACTATTTTGTCATCTGCTTCAAGCGACTTTATCAAGCTGTGATAATCCTCAATTCCCGTAACGTTATATTCTACGCATTCTCCGTCAAGATGTGACTTCAGCATAGAAAGCTTTTCGTCATGATCACCGTGACCCGCCAGCGGGTTAAAGAGTATGTAATATTTCATAAAATCTCTCCTTATGAAGATATGTCGTTTTTTAATTATATATCAGTTATTCTATCACCTTTTGTCTTTTTATTCAACCTTTTTATAGTTGAATTAACATTTTGTTAATATTCAAATGACATCTTTCACGAATTTATACCTAAATTTTAGTTAAAAATATCTAAAAAAAGGAGCAACAAACCGATGAATCCTAAAATTAAAAATATATCTGCAAGAGAAATTCTAGATTCCAGAGCAAATCCTACCGTTGAGGCAAGGGTTGAATTAGAAACCGGCGATATGGGAATTGCCAGTGTTCCGTCCGGTGCATCTACCGGAGTTCACGAGGCTCACGAGCTGCGCGACGGGGATAAATCACGTTATAACGGCAAGGGGGTTCTTACCGCGGTAAAAAATATAAATGAGGTTATCCGCCCTGCCCTTATGAACCGTAACGCAGCCAATCAGTTGGAAATCGACCGTGAGATGATAGCTCTCGACGGCAGTAAAAATAAATCCAATCTTGGCGCAAACGCCATTCTGGCAGTTTCATTAGCCACGGCAAAAGCGGTGGCAGCATCCGAAAAGGTAGCGCTGTATGAATATCTGGAAAACAAAAACAGCATAAATTTTCCCACACCCATGTTCAATCTGCTGAACGGCGGCGCCCACGCATCAAATAACGTGGATATACAGGAGTTTATGGTAGTTCCCCACGAACTTCCCCTGCCCGAGGCTATCCGTGCCGGCAGCGAGATTTATCACACCCTGGGCAAAATTTTAAAAAGCAAGGGACTTGCCACCGGAGTTGGTGACGAGGGTGGATTCGCCCCTGACCTTGGCTCTGACGAGGAGGCGATAGATCTGCTATGCACCGCAATAACGCAGGCGGGATACAGCACGGATAAGGTTGGAATTGCCCTGGATGTAGCCTCCAGCGAATGGTTTGATAACGGAAAATACGTTTTGCCAAAGCGTGGTCAGGAAAGATCAAGGCAGGAGCTGATAAAATACTATGAAGCCCTCTGCGACAAATATCCTATTATATCCATAGAGGACGGCCTGGCCGAGGACGATTTTGACGGCTGGCAGGAGCTTACCATTGCCCTCGGTAGCAAAATTATGCTGGTTGGCGACGATCTGTTTGTAACCAACGAGGAGCGGCTTAATATGGGCATACGCATGGGGGTTGGCAATGCTATACTCATTAAGCCTAATCAGATCGGTAGCCTAAGCGAAACCATGAGCGTTATCGCACGGGCAAAGGAAGCGGGATATAGCTATATCATTTCCCACCGATCGGGCGAGACCTGCGACACATCAATTGCCGATATTGCTGTGGCCACCGGAGCTAAATTCATTAAAACAGGCGCCCCCTGCCGTGGCGAGCGTGTTGCAAAGTATAACAGGCTCCTTGAAATATACGATTATCACAAATAATTTCCCCCTTATAATATATAAAGGAAGAAAAAAATCAATATAAAATCAATGGCGGACTCGGGATTAACCGAGTCCGCCAAATCTTTTGCGAATTATTTAGTTAGACAAAACCCTTATCAGGTTAAGATCCACCAGGGTCTGCGCTGCTTACGGGTAGCAACAGCTACGATAGTAGTGATAAGGCAGAGAGTTGCAATACCGATGCAGATGAGGATGATCTGGTTATTGTCATTACCATCTACGCCTCTAGCCTGGATGCCGGTATCGGTCTCGCCGATCCACCAGTTGCCGTTCTCACCGATGTAAGGAGTTGCACCTGCTGCGCCGTCAGAGCCGTTGGCCTTAACGCCGGTATCGGTTTCACCGATCCACCAGTTGCCATTCTCGCCGATGTAAGGAGTAAGTCCGTCATCACCGGAGATCTTACCAAGGTCTTCCCAAACGTCGTCACCGAAGGAAACGAAGAGGTGACCTTCCTCGATCTTGAAGGCAGGAGTCTTACCGTCCTGACCTCTTGCAAGAACGCCGGTATCGGTCTCGCCGATCCACCAGTTGCCGTTCTCACCGATGTGAGGAGTCTTACCGTCCTTAGCGATTGCCTGCTTACCGGTATCGTTCTCGCCGATCCACCAGTTACCGTTCTCGCCGATGTGAGGAGTCTTACCGTCCTTAGCGATTGCAGGAACCTTGGTATCAACATTGCCGATCCACCAGTTACCGTTCTCACCAATGAAGGGAGTAAGTCCATCGATGCCGTTAGTACCGGCAGCCTTAATGCCGGTATCGGTCTCGCCGATCCACCAGTTACCGTTGGAACCGATGTAAGGAGTCTTACCGTCTTCACCGTCAACAGCCTCAGCCTTAACGCCGGTATC
>JAGCLY010000095.1 GCA_017646745.1 Clostridia bacterium | reverse complement strand
GAACGCTTACCGAGCTCTCTTGCCTTCTTGATCTTCTTGCAGATAGAATCGTCGTTATGAGGGAACTCGGGAACAACTACAGCAGTAGCGC
Organism: Clostridia bacterium; assembly: GCA_017646745.1. Lineage (GTDB taxonomy): Bacteria > Bacillota > Clostridia > Oscillospirales > CAG-272 > UBA1740. The sequence continues at coordinate 6,989 of JAGCLY010000095.1, read as the reverse complement.
CCGATGCGATAGCGGTATTAAGCGCGATGTCGCCTGCGCCACGGCCCATAACCTCAACAACGTTACATCTGGCATGAGACTCGCAGGTATCGCGAAGCTTATCAACAAGCTCGATAACGGTGTTCATAGCGGTATCAAAGCCGATGGTATTATCGGTGGAGGTAATATCGTTGTCAATAGTGGCGGGAATACCGATACAGGGAACACCCTCCTCTGTAAGTCTGGTAGCGCCCTGGAAGGTGCCGTCGCCGCCAATGCAGATAATACCCTCGATGCCAAGCTTCCTACAATTTTCAATACCCCTTGCTCTTACCTCGGGATACTTAAACTCGGGGCAGCGGTCGGAATAAAGAACGGTACCGCCCTTATTTATTACATTAGATACATCTCTGATTGCAAGGGGCCGTATATCACCCTCAATAAGTCCCGAATAACCGCGGAAAATGCCCATAACCTCAACGCCTCGTGTAAGCGCAGTACGGCATACAGCTCTGACCGCAGCATTCATTCCGGGGGCATCACCGCCGGAGGTAAGAACACCAATTCTCTTTATATCACTCATTAAATATTATCCTCGCTGAAAAATTTAACTAAACTATTATACAACATCTTTCCAAAATTATCAATCCCTTATTTACTTTTTTTGGAATTTTAGTCATTTTTAAATTTATTCGTCAAAAAAACACAGCATGGATATGCAGTGTTTACAATAAATTTATTAATTTTTTTAAAACATTTGTATAATTATTGACAAATTCGGCAAATAATGCTATAATGATTAAAGAATTTTGTAAAATTATTATTATGTAGATTGGAGATATATGATGGAGATAGCACTTATCGCAGACGACAACAAAAAAGAATTAATGGCGCAGTTTTGCATCGCTTACTGCGGTATTTTGAGCCGTCACCATATTTGCGCCACCCATACTACCGGAAGATATATTTCTGATGCTACCGGTCTTGAAATAGAAAATTACATGCCCGGCTACGGCGGCGGTCTTGAGCAAATAAACTCCAGAATCTCGTACAACGAGATCGACCTTGTGTTCTATTTCAGAAGCACTGACCACTCAAAGGATCCCACCGAGGCAGAGCAGGATCTCTTCCGCCTTTGCGACGTTAATAACATTCCTCTGGCAACCAATATCGCTACTGCAGAGGTTCTTGTTACCGCCCTTGAGGCAGGCAGTTTCGACTGGCGTGAATTTATCAACCCCAGAAGCGCATACAATCAGAGAAAAAGAGCATTAAGATAAACTTTCAACAAAAACGGGGCTGATGCTACCGTTTTTGTCTTTTTATAAGAGGTATTACTTTATGGACATTCGTGTACATATAAAAATAGAATCAAGCATTGAGAACCTTGATCTGTCCGGTCTGCCTGAGGGAGATGTGGAGAAGAGTAGATCCTTTGCTACCGGATATTACAGCTATTCGGAAGAGAAAATCGCTCTTTCCTATACCGAGGAAAACGAGGGCGGCAAAGCTGACAGTGAGATCCTCATCTGCGACGGTGGAGTGAGGGTTAAGCGCATGGGCGCAATCGAAAGCGACCTTTACTTCAAGGAGGGCGAGAGCCATTCCTCAATCTACTCCGTACCGCCATACAAATTTGACGCCACCGTTAAGACCAGGCGTATAAGATGCGAGCTTGATGAAAATGGCGGAAAAATCGATCTGTTTTACAATATGAAAATTGGCGGCGCCGAAAAATCGGCAAGGATGAAAATATGGATATCCAAAGCTTTAAATCAAGTCTGAAAAGCGGTCAGGTAGGCGGGCTGTATCTCTTCTGTGGCGAGGAGGATTATCTTGTAAGATATTACCTTAAGAGCCTGCGTGAGAGGGTAGCGCCCGACGAGGCCTTTGCCGTTTTCAACAATCCCGTCTTTGACGGCGAGGATATTGATTTCGCACAAATAATCGAGGCGGTAAAGGCACCGCCCATGATGAGCGACTATAAGCTGATAGAGTGGCGGCACGCCGACTTTACAGGCCTAAGAGAGGGTCAGCTGGAGGCCCTGGAGGAGCTTATTTCGGTTCTCGCAGAGCACCCATACTCTATAGTCGCCTTCACCGCAGACGATGGATGTGTGGATTTCGGCAGTGCAAAGAAGCCCTCGGCATTTATCAAGCGCTTTGAAAAGCAGATAAATATACTTAGATTTGAAAAATCCACCGAAAATCAGCTTTATGCCTGGTTGAAAAAGCATTTTGACCACCACGGTGTAGAGGTTAATCTTGACACCGTAAAGACCCTGGTATTCCGCTCGGGCAGATCTATGGACGTGCTGGCCGGCGAGGTGGAAAAGCTATGCGCCCTTGCCCTGTCAAGAGGTAGGAGCACAGTAACACCGGATGACGTAAACGAGGTGGCATCATCCACCCCCGAATGCGATACATTTGCCCTCTCAAACGCCATAATTGAGAGAAATAAGGCAAAGGCATACTTTGCCCTGGAGGATATGAAGCTGCGCAGAGTAGATCCCACGGTGATCATGGGTATGGTGGCAAGGACATTTGACGATCTTGCCGCAGTATCTCATATGCTCGACGACGGCCTGGACTCAGCGAAAATAGAATCCGCCCTTAATATGAACAAATATAAGCTCAAAATATACATCCCTGCGGCAAAAAATTACGGCACAGCCCGCCTCGGTAAAATAATCAGCGATCTTGCTGTAGCCGATGCAGGCTCAAAATACGGCGGTGTCACAGGATATACTGCAATAGAGCTGTTTATTTCTAAAAATTTATAATTGAAAAGGAAAAGGTTATGAAAAAGATTATTAGCGCTATTTTAGCAATGGTACTTATTATAGGCTGTATGATGGCACTCTCATCCTGTAAGAAAAAGGGTGATGATAAAATGGGCACAGGCGCATGCGAATATCTTGATACCCGTGACATCAGCGGCAGAGATATCAAGTACGTTGAGATGTGTGTAGAGGGATATGGCAGAATGGTTATCCTTCTTGATGCCACCACTGCTCCTGTCACCGTTGCAAACTTCATCTCGCTTGTTGAAAGCGGATTTTATGACGGACTTACCTTCCACAGAGTTATCACCGAATTTATGATCCAGGGTGGTGACCCCAAGGCTGACGGCACAGGCGGCAGTGATAAGGATATTTACGGTGAGTTCTCCACCAACGGTCACCCCAATGATATCAGCCACAAGTACGGCGTTATCTCTATGGCGAGATCGCAGGAACCTAACAGTGCATCCAGCCAGTTCTTCATCTGCAACGCAGATGCATCCTCTTCTCTTGACGGCAGCTATGCCGCATTCGGCTACGTTGTTAAGGGTATGAGCGTTGTTGATGCGATTACCGAGGACGTTTTCCCCAAGACCGACTACGCAGACTATTACGGCAGCAGCGATATCGATCCCAAGTACAACACCTACAAGCATTACGTTTGGCAGTATCTCGGCAACGGAAATCTCAGCAACAAGAAGGATCAGCCTGTTATCAAGTACATCAAGGTGCTTGATGATTGGAAGGGCTAATTATGAGCAAGCTTTTTATACCCCAAAACTACACCCCATCCCTTGACGTATACAAGACACAGAAGGCAATTTCCTTCATAAAGCAGACTTTTCAGGAAAAGCTTTCGGCGGCGCTTAATCTGAAGCGAGTTTCCGCACCACTGTTTGTAACCGAGGCTTCGGGTCTTAACGACAATCTTAACGGCACCGAGCGACCTGTAACATTTGACGTGCCTGCAGTTGGTGAGAGTGTACAGGTTGTACATTCACTTGCAAAATGGAAGCGCCTTGCCCTCCACGAATATCACTTCTACGTAGGCAACGGTCTGTATACAGATATGAACGCTATTCGCCGTGACGAGGAGCTGGACAACATTCACTCTATCTACGTGGACCAGTGGGACTGGGAGCTTGTAATTACAAAAGAAGACAGAACTCTTGATTTCCTAAAGAGTGTAGCGCAAAAAATCGTAGACGTTATCTGCGATACAAACGACTGTCTTAAGGCTAATTTCCCCGAGCTGAATATAGCTCTTAACCGAAATATGTATGCCATAACCACCTCTGCTCTTGAGGAGATGTATCCCGATCTGACACCCAAGGAAAGGGAGAATGCCATAACCAAAAAGCACGGCACCGTTCTGCTTATGCAGATAGGCGGAAAGCTTAAAAGCGGAAAGCCGCATGACGGACGTGCGCCCGACTATGACGATTGGTCGATGAACGCAGATATTCTGTTCTACAACGAGCTTCTCGGTCAGGCATTTGAAATATCCTCAATGGGTATCCGTGTAGATGCCGAGGCTCTTGACCGTCAGCTTACCGAGCGTGGCTGTGAGGATCGCAGAGAGCTTCCATTCCATAAAAAGCTGCTAAGCGGCGAGCTTCCCCTTACCGTAGGCGGAGGTATAGGACAGTCCAGACTCTGTATGCTGATGATGGGCTGCGCCCACATAGGAGAGGTACAGTCCTCTATATGGGATAAGGAAACTATCGACGGCTGCAAAGCTGCAGGGATTAAATTGCTATAAAAAAAGCGACTCATTCGAGTCGCTTTTAATTTTGTATTTACTCTATGTACTGATCGCAGTAAACGCACTTGCCGTACTCGTCAAAGAGCTTCTTAATGCCTCTTTCGGTGCGGCTGATGCAATGGGGATTTTGACAGGCAACGCCCGCTCTCTCCACACCATCAAGACGGCGATCGTCAACACCCTTAGTGTCAAGGAGCTTCAGGATAAGCGCCATTCTTATGTATCTGCCATACATAGCCTGGTCGAAATAATCAGCCCTGGGATCATCGTCAACATCTACGTTTATCTCGGTCACTCTGGGAAGGGGATGCATTATAGACAGATCCTCCTTTGCCATAGCCAGCTTGCTTGCCGTCAGCTCATAGGAATCCTTAAGCCTTTCATATTCCTCTTTTGACTCAAAGCGCTCGGCCTGGATTCTCGTCATATAAAGAATGTCGAGCGAGGGGATGGCAAACTCAAGATTCTCGGTTTCCACGTACTCGCATCCACCGGTAAAGAGGTGATCATCCTTTACGTAATCGGGAAGCATAAGCTCCTCGGGAGAGATAAGCACGAAGCTCACGTTATCATATCTGGACATTGCCGCAATAAGCGAATGCACCGTTCTGCCATACTTAAGGTCGCCGCACACACCTATAACAAGGTTGTCAAAGCGGCCCTTTTTCTTATAAATGGTAAGCAGGTCGGTAAGCGTCTGGGTGGGGTGGAAGTGACCGCCGTCACCGGCATTGATAACCGGAACGGTAGCAACCCTGGACGCCACCACGGGTGCACCCTCCTTAGGGTGACGCATAGCGATAATATCCGAATATGCGCTGACCATTCTTACGGTATCAGAAACGGTTTCGCCCTTTGAAACAGAGGAGGAGCCCGCCTGATCAAAGCCGAGCACCTGACCGCCAAGGCTCATCATAGCCGAAGTAAAAGACAGACGTGTTCTGGTAGAGGGCTCAAAGAACAGCGCGCCCATTATTTTTCCCTTACATCTGTCAGAATAGCTCTCGGGGTGCTCCATTATATCAGAGGCCAGGCGAACAAGCTCATCAATTTCCTCGGTTGAAAAATCCAGAATATTTACAAGGTTTCTCATTTTTACATCTCCTTGCTAATCAAAGTTTACAAAATCAAGCCTTAGCTCCAAAAACTTCAAGATATTTCTTAATACGCTCAACGTTCTCGATATTCTTCTCATCCTCAGAGAGATACTCGATAATATCATATACGTCTACTACAGAATATACAGGGAAGCCGAACTCCTCGCCAACCTCGGCCATAGCGCTCTTCTCACCTCTGCCCTTCTCCTTACGGTCAACCATAACGAAGGTAGCAACAACCTTGGAGTCAAGGCAGGAAAGGATCTCCATGCTCTCACGGATAGCGGTGCCTGCGGTAATAACGTCCTCAACAATTACGATCTCCTCACCTGCGGTGGGCTTATAGCCTACGAAAACACCGCCCTCGCCGTGATCCTTTGCCTCCTTACGGTTAAAGAAGAAAGGAACGTCGAGATTCTGCTTGGAAAGGCCAATGGATGCGGCAACAGCAATAGAAATACCCTTGTATGCAGGGCCGTAAAGAACGCATCTCTTATTACCAACCTTCTCAAGGTAAGCCTTGGCATAGAACTCGCCGAGCTTAGCAATCTGGTCACCGGTCTTGATCTCACCTGCATTGATGAAATAGGGGATCTTTCTACCGCTCTTTGCGGTAAAGTCGCCGAACTTAAGCACGCCGGCAGACTCTAAAAACTGTATAAATTCTCTCTTATAGCCTTCCATTATTTATTTTCCTCATTTCTATCGGTTTTGTCAAAAAGAATAAATGCGCAGAGCAGACACACCACACTGCCAAAGATGAACAGAACTCCAAGCTGGCCGATAAGATCTGCCACAAAGGGCTTGCCGGGCTCGGGCTGCCATGTAAGGGTAATACCGTTATCGGTAACGAAGTGATAGAAGAAATAGTTTATCACAAATACCACTGCGGCAATAATTCCCTGCCACATTGAAAGCTTAAGCAACTTATTTTTCATTAGCCGATAAACTCCCTGCAGCATCTCTCATAAGCGGCAACAGGATCCTCGGCTGCGGTAATGGGTCTGCCCACTACGATATAATCAGAGCCGATACGGTTAGCCTCGGCAGGTGTCATAACACGCTTCTGGTCGCCGATATCACCGTCGGCAAAGCGCACACCGGGAGTAACGGTAACAAAGTCCCTGCCACAAAGGTCGTGTACCTTGCCCGCCTCAAGGGGAGAGCAAACAACACCGTCAAGGCCAGCCTCCTTAGCGCAGGAAGCATAGTGCATAACAACCTTGTCGATAGGCTCCTTAATAAGGAGATCGTTTTCCATGCTCTCCTGATCGGTCGAGGTCAGCTGCGTCACAGCGATCAGCATCGGGCGCGTACCGTCGGGGCGGGTCAGACCCTCGATCGCCGCCTCCATCATGCGGCGCG
>JAGCLY010000094.1 GCA_017646745.1 Clostridia bacterium | reverse complement strand
GCCTTAGCGCCAAAGTATGCTCCAGCAACACCGCCCGCCATCATAAGAAGTACTATTCCTATAAGAATAGCCGTAATTGCAATGCTGGCCGGTGCAGTAAGGGTGTTTGCATTTCCTCTGTTAATAAGCTCGGCGAGCAAGAGAGGCATAAACATTTCGCCTATTACCTCTATTATCATACCTACCGGCCCTAAAATAAACGAGGACAAATAGGGCTTTATATATTTCCACCATCTTTTCATCTGTTTTCCTTCCTTTCACACTGTTTTCTGATATTTCCCTGCAGCTTTTCAAGGCAGGAAATGTAGGTTTCAAGCTCTGCATCAGTAAAGCCGTCAAACATCGAGCTATCCACCTCACAGAAAAGCTTGTAGGAGCGCTTAACCAGCTCTCTCCCCTTTTCGGTTATACGAAGCTCGTTGAATCTGTTATCCTGTCCGAGCGTTCTTTCGATATATCCATCCTTTTCAATCTTTTTAAGTGCACCTGTTACAGCTGCCGGCGTTATATCAAGATGCTCTGCAAGCTCCTTTTGAGAAAACACCTTATCATGCTTTGCAAGATGCATAAGGATTCTATGATGCGTACGATGAACACCGAGAGTGCTGACACGGCAATCAATAAGCGCCCTGTGCATATGATCGGTTTTTATCATCATATTAATTGCCTCGCATAGCTTGGATTCGTTCATATTTCCCTCCGTTATCTATTGTTAAGCATTAAATAATTAACCACTTAACTATTATACACCTTTTACAACAAAAGTCAATAGATTTTGTTTGTTTTAACAAAAAATACATAGTTTATTTTTACACTTGAAAAACAAGGGGAAAAGTGTTAAAATAGATATAGAAAGCGAGGAATATCTATGTTTAACACCACTTTATGCTATATAGAAAAGGACGGTGCATACCTTATGATACACCGTATAAAAAAGCTGAATGATATGAACAAGGACAAATGGGTAGGCGTCGGAGGCAAGCTTGAGGAGGGAGAAAGCCCGTTTGACTGCGCACGTAGAGAAATTAAGGAAGAAACGGGTGTACATGTTAAGGATCTTAATTATAGAGGTATCATAACCTTTGTATCTGATCTATACGGTACAGAATATATGCATCTTTTTACAGCAACCGAATACGAGGGTGAGATAGATTATAACTGTAACGAGGGTATGCTTGAATGGGTAAAAAAAGAGGATGTTCCTTCCCTGCCCATCTGGGAGGGAGATAAGATATTCTTTGAGCTTATAGAAAAGGAGAAGCGCTTCTTCTCACTAAAGCTATGCTATGAGGGCGACAGATTGGTTTCTCACACGCTTGAATATTAAACAGAAAAGGAAAACGCAGACTGCGTTTTCCTTTTCTTATTTTTTTAGCATTTTTACTCTTTCTTTATAGTCAGGTAAAACCGATGCTACGATTTTATAGAATGCAGGAGAATGGTTGAGCTCACGGATATGCGCCAGCTCGTGAACCACCACATAATCGATGGCCGCCTCGGGATAAAGCATAAGACGGTAGGAAAATGCAAGATTTCCCTTTGACGAACAGGAGCCAAACCTTGTCTTGGCGCCGGTTATTGTTATTCTGCCGTATTTTAACCCCATAATATCGGCGTAATATTCAACCTTCAATGGCAAAAGCTTTTTAGCCGATTGCCGAAGCATATCAATATCCTTATCGGTGAGCGAGGCAAATCTTTTGTTTTTTTCCACCTGCTTATCAACGTGCTTTTTTATCCAATCGGCATGAGAAATTACAAGATCGCTTATTCTCTTTTTATCCGTTCCGTAAGGCGCCTTGACTACAAGCTTGCCATCCTTTACGCATAGAGAGATAGTTTTTCTGCCCGAGAAAACAATTTTATAGTCCATAAAGCACCTCCTAAAATCATTCTATCACAAAGATTAGAAAAAGTAAATAGAATTATTCATCATGCAGGTAACAATTTGAGTTGAATTGTTTTTTCCCCTTACTTCTGCCAACATAGACACCCTCGGGCAGACTGTACTGAAAATACGGCAGCGCATAATCAATCGGACGCATCGTATATCCATCTATATCACGGTATACAAACTCCGCATCGGTTACGATAATTTCCTTTGGAAAATTTCTATCGCTTATATTCAGCAATGCCACTGTAACTATATTTTCCTCCGGACAGCCGTGGGATGCAACCGCCTTTGTTTCACAGTCATATTTTACAGCCACGTGTCGGTCACATAACCCCTCAGGACGATTATCCTCGCTAAAATAACCGTAATCCAATCTTTCCCCACGTGGGTCAAGGCGACACACGTCGCTATATAGTCTGCCCGAATCCTTACAGTAAGGCAAATAGCATAGGTCTTCTGTTGAAAAGTGCCTTCCCTCTCCCGATGCAAGAATATCTTTATGAATATCCGTCATAACCTCGTCCCATATTTCAATATGGCTTTTAACTAAATTTGAAACAGCCTTGCCCGTCCCGTCATATCCGCACCATATTCCGGCAGTAAAATATGGTGTATATCCAATAAAGCTTTTTTCATAGCTTCCGCCGGAGGTTCCCGTCTTGCCTGCTGTGTTGACAATATTTTTTAGTGTAATCGCTGCTCCTGTTCCGTCCTCGGTAACCGTCATCAGCATCTGCGTGGTTATCCGTGCTGTAGAAGCTTTAAATATATTTTTTTGCTTCTGCTCCTTTTCTATAATTAATCTTCCTTCATAATCCGTAATGGAAAGATAGCTTATAGATTCCCGCCATATGCCTTCACCTGCAAGAGCGCTATATCCCTCTGTCATTTTTCTAAGCGATACTCCTCGGCACAACTGTCCAAGTGCCATAGGCGCAACCGCTATATCGGTAAGCCCGCCCTCCCTCTCTATCAGACTGTCAAATCCAAAATCATTCCTTAAGGAATTAAATGCGTTTTTTGCACCTCTGATTTTACACAGCCTTACCGCAACGGTGTTCTTAGATTTTCTTAAAGCATCCTTTACAGTTGTTAATCCGTCATATACAGCAGGAGAATTTTTCGGATATTCTCTATACTCTCCTCCGGCTTCTATAAACTCAACCGGCACGTCGTCAAAAACGCTGGCCCAATTTATTTTCCCCTCATCTATCAAGGGCGCATATAGTGCAATAGGCTTTAATGTCGAGCCAGGTATATGCGGTGCTATAGCATGATTCAAAAGTCGGTTGCCACTCTTTTTACCAACTCTGCCTATAATACCCACAAGATATCCCGTCCTTGTATCGGTGACAGCCATAGCATAATTTAAACCGTTCTTGATTTCCCTCGGAAAATTATCGCTGTTTTCAAAATAAGCCTCTAGCATACTTTGTACGTCGGGATTTATCGTGGTATACACCTTATATCCTCCACCAAGAAGCATCATGCGTGCAGCGGATTCAGACATCTGATATTTTCGTCCAAGATCCACAGTTGCGTCACCAATTACCGTTTCTATGAACCAAGAGTCTATTCTGTCCTCTCTGTTCTCCTTGTCTATTACACATAGCTTGCTTGATGCAGCCATCGTATATTCTTCTTCGCTGATTATTCCGTCATCACGCATTACAGATAAAACCACATTTCTCTTTTTTGTGCAGGCCTCGGGATTTATATATGGATTATAAGCCGTTGGCGCATTGGTGATTCCTATGAGGGTTGCCGCCTCTGCCGGACTAAGCTCATTAGGCTCCTTGCCGAAGTATGCTTTTGCCGCAGCGCCGACACAGTATATATTTTCACTCATAGGTATTACGTTTAGATATACCTCAAGTATTTCGTCCTTGCTGTAATTTTGCTCAATATGAATCGCACGTATAATTTCCTCAAGCTTACGGCGAATTGTGACATCATTATCTCCGCTAACGTTTTTCACCACCTGCTGTGTTATGGTCGATGCGCCAAAGACCTTATCTCCACCAAAAATGTAATTAACGGCAGCAAGCATAGTTCTTTTTAAATCAATCCCCTTATGAGAATAGAACTTTTTATCCTCCACCGCAATAAAGCCCTTTTTTATATATTCGCCGATTTCATCATTAGAATAGAAAATTTTGCGTATACTACCGCTAATTTCTATGGCAGTAGGCTCATATTCCCCGTCTGAAGAGGCATTTGCGTAAAAGGTGGTTGAAGCAAATCCCCGCGAGGCCTCAAACAGCCTTTCATCAGATTCAAAATTTATGCCCTTGTATATAGATATCCCAAGGATGCCGATAATAATAGCTACAAGCAGTGCACCCGAGAAAATAATTAACGCCAAGATCCTTAACCGTCGTCCCTTCTTTTTCATAAAAACTCCTTAAAAAAACTCCGTATGATCATTTTTTCACACGGAGTTGGTTTTATTATGAATTTTTAATGGTAAAAGTGGAAATCAGTAGCTTACCTTGTTTAAAAATAAGCCGTCTGCGGGAGCAGTCATTCCGGCACGGGATCTATCACAAGATTCGATAATGGCAGGAATTTCATCAGGCGAAATTCTACCAAAGGCAACCTCGGTAAGAGTACCGACAATGATACGAACCATATTGTATAAGAAACCGTCAGCGCTTATGCGTATTTCGATAAAATCACCGTCTTTTTCGACAGAAAGCGCGGTCACGTTTCTGACTGTATCCTCTGTATCAGAGCCCTCAGACATAAAGCAGGAGAAATCATGCCTGCCTACAATATGCGCCGCCGCAGACCGCATAAGCTCAATACCACGGTCGGTAATGGGTCTTGACAAAAACCAAGCCCTGCCATACTCAAAGGGATCGTATATAGGTCTATTAATAATGCGATAAAGATATTCCTTCTCCTTCACATCATAGCGGGGGTGAAAATCATTGTCGCACTCCTCTGCGTAAAAAAGGCACAAATCCGGAGGCAGAAACCTGGCGACAGCTATCGGAAGCTTATCCGCAGGGATAGTTCCGCCGTCACATTCTACAGCAAGGCAAAATTCATTGGCGTGCACCCCTGCATCGGTACGACTGCAGCCGGTAACCTTACAGGGCAAGCCAAAGGCCTGGTTCAAGGCATTGTTAAGCTCCCCCTGCACGGTACGAAGCCCGGGCTGAACCTGAAATCCGTGGAATCCGCTGCCCAGATATTTTATCTTTGCAAAATACTTCATAAAACAGCTTACACCTTATAGAAAATAATGTCGTAAATAAGTCCGAAGGAATCGAATTTATAAGGAATAATGTTTAAGCAAATAACACCGCCAAAGATGAGAGCAAAAATAAATGTAAATACAAAATCAATGCCCTTATACTGCAGCTTTACAAGCTTGGTCCTGTTCTTATCTCCCCTATAGCAACGACACTCCATGGCTGTGGCCAGCTCCTCGGCACGCTTAAACGATGACACAAATAGCGGAACCAGCAGAGGTATAAGAGCCTTTGCACGCTTAACGAGGCTTCCGCTTGTAAAATCTGCGCCACGTGATTTTTGCGCATTCATAATCTTCTCGGTTTCCTCAACAAGTGTAGGAATAAATCTAAGCGCAATCGACATCATCATAGCAAAGGTATGAACGGGAATGCGTATCAGCTTAAGAGGAGAAAGAAGCGACTCAAGTCCGTCGGTAAGCGAAATTGGCGAGGTTGTATAGGTAAGCAAAATGCTCGTACCTACAATAAGAATAATAACACGAAGTGCCATCATAACAGCTCTTGCAACACCCTCGGTATATATCTCTATAACCCAGAAGGAAAGAAGCGGAGCGCTGTCGCCCTTTGTCATTAAGATATTAAGTATTGCTGTAAATAAAAGAATAAAAACAAGAGGCTTTATGCTCTTAAGTATCACCTTCATAGAAATACGGCTGATGCCGATAAGAACAACGGTGGTGATTGCAAGAAGCAGGAACGTGGCAGGATTGCTAGCCAAAAATACCGCAACAATGAATATCGTGGCAAGAATAATCTTGGTTCTGGGATCCAGCCTATGAATGGGCGATTTGCCCGGGAAAAATTGACCGAGAGTAATATCAGAAATCATCTCTTACCCTCCTTTACATAGCGAAGAATAGCATCCTTCACACCATTCACGGTATAAAGCTCTCCTTCAAGAGCAATTCCGCGGCTTGTAAGCTCCTTTGCCACACGGGAGATCATAGGAACATCAAGTCCCACCGAAATAAGTCCCTCTGCATCAGAGAATATCTCATTTACAGTTCCAGTACGATAAACCTTGGCAGAATTCATAACAACCACATTATCACAATAATGAGCCATATCCTCCATGGAATGGCTTACAAGTATAACAGAGGCGTTCATTCTATTAGCGTAATCTCTGAGGCTGCCGAGAATTTCGCGTCTGCCACGGGGGTCAAGGCCCGCCGCAGGCTCATCGAGAACAAGCACGTCGGGACGCATAGCAATTATACCGGCAATAGCAACACGGCGCTTCTGACCGCCGGAAAGCTCAAAGGGAGATTTGTCAAGCAGATCGTCGCCGATACCGGAAAACCTTGCCGCCTCAAGCACCCTCTCCTCTACCTCCGCCTCGCTAAGACCGAGGTTGCGGGGGCCAAAGCCTATATCCGCTCTTACAGTTTCGTCAAAAAGCTGATATTCTGGATACTGCATAACAAGACCAACCTTAAATCTGATCTTGGATATTTCCTTAGGATTTTCCCATATATCCTTACCGTCAAGATAAACCGTGCCAGAGGTAGGCTTATAAAGTCCGTTAAGAAGATTAACAAGAGTTGACTTGCCCGATCCGGTATGACCGATAAGTCCTGTTATTTTCCCCTTTTCAAATGACACACTGACGTTATCCAGCGCAACCTTTTCAAAGGGCGTCCCCTTTCCATAGACATAGGAAAGGTTTTCTATTTTAAGAATTTCATTCATTATTCACTTTTCCTTGTCTTACGAAAGAAATTTAAAGAGTGTTTCAATACACTCACTTTCGGTGAGCGATTCACCCTTGATATTGAGTCCTGCATGCTTGAGCTCAAGTATAAGCTCATTTCCCTGAGGGGCCTCAAGACCCATAGAGCGAAGCTTATCCACGTTAGCAAAAACCTCTCTGGGAGTACCGTCCAGCGCAATTTTGCCATCGTTAATAACTATAACACGGTCGGCTCTTGCCGCCTCCTCCATATAGTGGGTAATGTTAATAACAGTGATACCCTCGTCTTTATTAAGTCGTTCCATAATATCAACCACCTCGTGTCTGCCCTGGGGGTCAAGCATGGCGGTTGATTCATCGAAAATAATGACACGGGGCTTCATAGCTATAATGCCTGCAATAGCAACACGCTGCTTCTGACCGCCGGAAAGCTTGTGAGGCGCATGACGGGCATAATCGCTCATACCAACAAGCTCTAATGAGCTGTCTACACGTCTGCGTATTTCCTCACGAGGCAAGCCCAGATTCTCGGGACCAAAGGCAACGTCCTCCTCGACGATAGTAGCAACAAGCTGATTATCGGGATTCTGGAATACCATGCCGATCTTGCTACGCATTTCAAAAACATCATCCTCGGTAAAATCGTCCGAGGTAATATCCTTGCCGTCAATATAAATCTTGCCAACGGTAGGAGTAAGTATTAAGTTAAGAAGCTTTGCAAGGGTGGATTTGCCCGATCCGTTATGACCGAGAATAGCAACGTACTCCCCACGCTCAATATTTATATCAACTCCGCTGAGTGCGGGAATCTCGGACGACGAATTTTCATCACCGTCATCATAGGTAAAGCCGAGATTTTGTGTTCTAATTATATAATCCTTCATTATTTTCCCAATCTTACTTTTTAAAGGTTACACGTACGCTAGAACCGCACGGAAGAGCGAGTCCACTGTCACCAACGGGCAGACCAAGCTCATCTGCCTCGGAATATCCTGCGGTTTTAGAAAGAAGGCGTACTGTGGTAATGTATTTCATAGTAGAAGCCGAAAGTCCGGTTGTATATGAATTAAGCAGGAAGAAAAGAGGCTCATCCGAAAGAAGGTTGGCTGTAAGCGCAACAAACTCGTCGATATTCTCCTCGATCTTCCACACCTCGCCGGTAGGGCCTCTGCCGTATGAGGGGGGATCCATTATAATGCCGTCATACTTGTTTCCACGTCGTATCTCACGCTCTATAAACTTCTTACAATCGTCAACAATGTAGCGTATGGGTGCATCGGCAAGACCAGAAAGTCTGGCATTCTCCTTGGCGGCAGCAACCATACCCTTGGATGCATCAACGTGAACCACCTGAGCGCCAGCCTTAGCTGCAGCAACGGTTGCTCCGCCTGTATATGCAAAGAGGTTAAGCACCTTTATCGGTCTGCCTGCATTCTTAATTAGGTCGCCAAACCAATCCCAGTTAGCGGCCTGCTCGGGGAAAAGTCCGGTATGCTTAAAGCCCATAGGCTTGATGCGGAAGGAGAGATCACGGTAAGAAATAACCCAGCTCTCGGGGAGCTTATTATCACTCCATGCACCACCTCCGGAGCGGCTGCGCTTATAACTTGCATCTGCAGTACGCCAAAGAGGATTTTTCTTGTCTGTCTTCCAAATAACCTGGGGATCAGGTCTGATAAGGGTATATTTTCCCCATCTTTCAAGCTTTTCGCCCGATGAGGTATCTATTACTGTATAATCATTCCAATTATCTGCAATCCACATAATTTATATCCTATCTTTGATTAAAGTATTTTCCAATAGCCGAGCCTCGACACTGGGAATGACATATAGCTATCGCCACAGCATCGGCTGTATCATCCGGCTTAGGCGGATTCTTAAGCTTCAGTATAGATGTGACCATAGCAATAACCTGTCGCTTCTCTGCCTTGCCGTATCCCACCACTGCCTGCTTTACCTGAAGAGGCGTATACTCACTGATTTTAACACCCTTAGCATGGGCGGTACAAAGAATAACGCCCCTAGCCTCTGCTACAGCAATACCGGTAGTAATATTGGTATTGAAGAAAAGCTCCTCAATAGCCATCTCGGTAGGAGAATATTTATCAATAATCGTCTCAAGATCTTCTTTTATAATCAAAAGTCTTGATTCAATACTTGTGTGAGCAGGAGTAGTTATTGCGCCAAAGGCAACAGGATGGAGATTTCCCCTTTCACTGTCAATAACCGCCCAGCCTACAATAGCGAGACCCGGGTCAATGCCAAGTATTCTCATTGATTTTACCTCCCTTCCGACAAATGGCCATAAAAATCCATAATAATGTATTATATCACAGTTTTTCCGCTTAGTCAATTAAAATTTATAAAAATATATTAAAATATAAAGAAAACGCCCTCGCAAATTAATGCGAGGGCTAAAAATCAATGTAAATCATAAAAGATTTGTTATTTTTCTTAAATGTATAGACTTTTTATTTTAAATATGTTATAATATAATGATTTTATATACGCAAATGCCAGAAAGGTACATAAAAATGTCAGATAAGATAGATATATTTGAAGAAATCACTCTACCCTTGATTGCGCTCAGGGGTCTTGTAGGATTCCCAGCCGTACAGCTTAATATCGAGATCGTGCGCCCCATGTCGCTTAAGGCCTTTACCGCCGCGGCCACCCTGCACGATGCCAGAATACTGCTCGTCGCGCAGAAGGATATTGGTACGGAAAACCCGGGAAGCGACGATCTTTACAAGATGGGCGTTGTGGCCGAGATAAAGCACGTGGTTAAAAATCCGCACGGCAACCTGTCGGTTGTTTTTGAGGGAATTTCCAGAGCAAAGATCGGACCCGTGCGTGAGGAGAACGGATACCTTGTTGCTCCCTGCATCGCAAAAAAGGAACGACAGAGCTACAAACCCTCCTCGCAGCTTGAGGCGCTTATGCTTGAGGCGAACACTATGCTTAAGCAGCTTGTAGATCTTCACCCCAATTTTGACGAGGACATTCGCATTGCGGCAGAGGCAATTAAGTCCCCCGGCTACTATGCAGACTTTGTTGCTTCGTCGGCCATTATTGATTACAAGAACAAGCAAACAGTGCTTGAGGCAATCACATCCAGAGCAAGGCTTGAAAAGCTGTTGGTGGCTCTCGGCGAAGAGCTTATGATCCTTCAGTGCGAGCGAGATATACAGCGCTCGGTGCGTGAAAAGATTGATAAAAATCAGAAGGACTATTTCCTTCGTGAGCAGATAAAGGCGCTGCAATCCGAGCTTGGCGAATTCGATGACGATGACGAGCTTAAGGAATACGATCAGAAGATTTCTGAGGCTAAAATGCCTGCAGAAATAAAGGAAAAGCTCTATAAAGAGCTTACCAAGCTGTCAAAGACCCCCTTTGGAGCTGCAGAAGGCACGGTTATTCGCACCTATCTCGACACCTGCCTTGATTATCCCTTTGGAATAAAGAGCGACGAGAAAATTTCTGTTGAAGATGCTAAGAAAATTCTTGACGCAGATCACGACGGACTTACCAAGGTTAAGGAAAGAATACTGGAATTCGTTGCCGTAAGACAGTTCAGTCCTAACGTGAAGAACCAGATAATTTGCCTTGTGGGCCCTCCCGGTGTTGGAAAGACATCAATTGCCGCATCGGTCGCATCTGCTCTCGGCAGAAAATATGCCCGTGTTTCTCTCGGCGGTATGCATGACGAGGCCGAGATCAGAGGACACAGAAAGACCTATGTTGGCGCAATGCCCGGCCGAATTGTCAGCGCAATTATTAATTCCAAGAGCGAGAACCCTGTAATTGTTCTCGATGAAATTGACAAGCTCTCCTCTAATTTCAGGGGTGATCCTACCTCTGCTCTGCTTGAGGTTCTTGACCCGGAGCAGAACAAGTCCTTCAGAGATAATTTTATGGAAATTCCCATCGACCTGTCGGATACAGTATTTATAGCTACGGCAAACAGCTATGACGGAATTCCCTCTCCCCTGCTCGACCGTATGGAGATAATCGAGCTGTCTACCTACAATGACTCCGAAAAGCTTGATATTGCGAAAAATCACCTGATTCCCAAGCAGCTTAAACGTAACGGTATTCCTGCGCGTGTATTCAAGATTACCGACGAAGGTATTCTTGCTCTTATTCGTAATTACACCAAGGAGGCCGGTGTCAGAAATCTCGAGAGGGAGATCGCCTCGCTTATCCGTAAGAGTGCAAAGAAGATTGCCGAGGGAAAGGCAAAGAGCGTTAGAATTACCGAAAAAAATCTTTCCGAGTATCTTGGCAAGGTAAAGGTTATTCCCGAGCGACTTGAGGAGAGTGACCCCATTGGAATCGTTAACGGTCTGGCGTATACTCAGGCGGGCGGAGATCTGCTTAAGGTTGAGGTTGCGATTATGGAGGGCACCGGAAAGATCGAGCTTACCGGCTCGCTTGGCGACGTTATGAAGGAATCTGCAAGGATCGCACACTCTTATGTCCGTACCGTTGCAAACAAGTATGGCATAAATCCCGATTTTTATAAGGATAAGGATATTCATATTCACTTCCCCGAGGGCGCTATTCCTAAGGATGGCCCTTCTGCCGGTGTTACCGTTGTAACCGCAATGATCAGCGCACTTTCAGGCATCTCTGTGAAGCGCGACGTTGCAATGACAGGCGAGATCACCCTCAGAGGCAAGGTTCTGCCCATAGGCGGTCTCAAGGAAAAGACACTTGCCGCATACAGATCCGGAATCAGCACTGTGCTTATCCCCGAGGACAACATGCGTGATCTTGACGATGTGGATGCCGAAGCAAGAGAGCATCTCAAGTTTATCCCCTGCAAGACCGCCGACGACGTAATGCGTGCGGCGCTCTGCCACTAATTTTGAAAAGGATTGATAATAATGAAAATTAACGTCAATAATTGCGATATAGCACTTACTGCCGGCGCACAGAAGCAGTTCCCCCGTGATCCCAGACCGCAGATTGCACTGTCCGGAAGATCAAACGTCGGCAAAAGCTCG
>JAGCLY010000093.1 GCA_017646745.1 Clostridia bacterium | reverse complement strand
TCTCTCCTGGTTCCAGATAACGTGGAAGCAGCTGCCGCAACGAACGTGCAGAGCCGATGCCACAACGAAGAGGGCCGCAGATTCCATCTCGCTTGCCTTAACTCCGAGACGCTTCCAGCTCTCCCACTTCTGAAGCAGCTCGTAGTATACGGGAGATTTCTCGGGCGAGTGTTGACCGTAGAAGGAGTCCTTGCACTGTACGATACCTGTGTGGGTGCGGTAGCCAAGCTCCTCGCCTGCAGATTTCAGAGCGCAGGCAATGTCAAAGTCGGATACGGCAGGGAACTCGATAGGCGCATATTCCATAGAGGTATGCTCAAAACGGATAGCACCGGTGGCAACGATAACGTCGCCGGGCAGCACGTCAAGGTCAATGCCGCCACAGGTGCCGATACGGATAAATGTATCTGCGCCGATGTTAGTCAGCTCCTCCATGGCAATAGAAGCCGAGGGACCACCGATACCCGTGGAGCAGACAGAAACCTTCTGTCCAAGGAGAGTACCGGTGTAAATGTTATATTCTCTGTTCATTCCTACATGAACGGGATTGTCAAAATGCTTTGCAATTTCCTCGCAACGGCCGGGGTCACCGGGAAGGAAAACATAGCGACCTACGTCACCCACGTTGCATCGAATGTGAAACTGTGTTCCTATATCCTGCATATTTATTTCCTTTAAAATTATAAGATATTTTTGTCAAAGCCAAAGGGAAGGATCTCTGCGAGGGTTTTCTTGGTCATTTTCTCGCCGTTTCCCCATATTACGATAAATTCACCCTTGCAGAACTCGCCCATAACCTGTCTGCATACACCGCAGGGAGGGAAGTCTGCCTTTGATGGCTTGTCAGCCTCACCGCCCGCAATAGCAATAGCGATGAAATCTCTCTCTCCCTCGCTTACCGCCTTGAAGAAGGCGACACGCTCTGCGCAGATAGTGGGTGTGTAGGATGCGTTCTCAATATTTGCACCCTTGTATACCTTGCCATCGGCTGTCAGCAGGGCCGCACCTACCGTAATGCCCGAATAGGGCGAGTAAGCCGAGCTCCTTGCATCCTCTGCCATGGCAAGCAGGGCCTTAGTATTAATAATACTCATAGGATGTCTCCTTTCGGATTATCAAAGCTTGTCTGCGAGGGCCTCTCCCTCAGATTCATAGGTCACGCCCAGAAGCTCTGCGGCGGTCTTACCGATAGTGCCAAAGCCGAGAACGGTGCCCATATTCACGGGGCTAACCTCCTTGCCGCAGATAATGAGCGGAACCTGCTCTCTGGTATGGTCGGTGCTACTGTCACCGGGATCACAGCCGTGGTCTGCGGTAATCATAAGCAGGTCGCCGTCAGCCATATTGCCAACAAATTCGGGCAGCCATGCGTCAAAGGCAGATAGCGCATTTGCATAGCCGTCAATATCCTGTCTGTGGCCGTAGAGCATGTCAAAGTCAACCAGGTTTGCAAAGCACAGACCGTTGAAATCGGTTTTCTGTACCTCAAGCAGGGTAGCCATACCCTCGGTGTTGTTGTGGGTAGGCAGGCTCTTCTTGATTCCTGCGCCGGAGAAGATGTCGTATATCTTGCCGATAGAGATAACGTCAAGACCCGCATCGCCGATAGCGTCCATAGCGGTCGCCTTAGGGGGAGTGAGCGAGTAGTCATGGCGGTTCTCGGTACGCTTGTATGCGCCCTCAGTGCCAACGAAGGGACGGGCAATAACTCTGCCCACTGCGTGGTCACCCTGCAGGATCTCACGGGCAATGCGGCAGTATTCGTAGAGCTGTTCAACGGGAACGATCTCCTCATGGGCGGCAATCTGGAACACGCTGTCCGCCGAGGTGTATACGATAAGGTCGCCCGAGTCCACATGCGCCTTACCATAGTCGCGGATTACGTCTGTGCCCGAGTAGGGCTTGTTACAGAGCACGCCTCTGCCTGTGCGGCGGCTGAACTCGTCAAGGATCTCAGCGGGGAATCCGTCGGGATAGGTGGGCATAGGCTTTTCGGAAACAATACCCATCATCTCCCAGTGGCCGGTGGTGGTGTCCTTGCCGCGGCTAAGCTCTCTGAGTCTGCATACCGCAGCGGTGGGCTTTTCAGCCTTCGGCAGATAATCAATGCCGTCAATATTTCCAAGACCCATACCGATAAGGTTGGGTATATTAAATTTATCCGATGTGGATATTCTTCTCATAGTATCTGCCCCGAGGTCACCAAAATCGGCAGCGTCAGGAGCGTATCCGATACCAACGGAGTCCAGAACTATGATAAATACTCTTTTTGCTTTCATTTCTTTACTCCTGAAAAACTAATTTTGCATTATGCATTTTGCATTATGCATTAATTAAAGTCTTATTGCGGTATTAAGCGCAATCTCCATCATCTCGGTGAAGGAGTTCTGTCTTGCATCTGCGTCAAGAGCCTCGCCGGTGATGATATGGTCGGAAACGGTGCAGATAGCAAGCGCACGCTTGCCGAGGTATGCAGCATTCATATAGAGCGCCGCAGCCTCCATCTCAACACCGAGAACACCAAGCTTTGCCCACTTCATGGTAGCCTCTGCATCTGCGTTGTAGAAGGTGTCGGAGGAGAGAAGGTTACCTACAACGTATCTTGCGCCAAGCTTGTCAGCCTCTTCGATAGCAACCTTCATCATATCATAGCTTGCGATAGGTGCGAATGCGCCCTGCAGATTGTACTGTACTGCATAGTTAGAGTTAGTGCATGCGCCCATGCCGAAGATAATGTCACGTACCTTAACCTGCTCGCTCATAGCGCCGGCAGAGCCGATACGCATGATGTTCTCTACGCCGAAGTTGTTAAAGAGCTCGTAGGAGTAGATGCCGATAGAGGGCATACCCATACCGCTCGCCATAACAGAAACCTTCTCGCCCTTCCAGGTACCTGTGTAGCCGTGGATACCGCGAACGTTGTTAACCAGCTTTGCATTCTCAAGGAAGGTCTCAGCGATAAACTTCGCTCTCAGGGGGTCGCCGGGCATAAGCACGGTCTTTGCAAAATCATCGGGTGTAGCCTTTATATGAGGTGTGTGAAACTTAGTGTTATCCATTTTATTTTCTCCTTAATTCTTAGTTTTGCATTTTGAATTCTGAATTCTGCATTCTGCATTTATCAATATCCGCTGATATTCGATTCAGCCTTCGCAATCTTAACGATACGGCTGGTGCCGAGTCTGTCTGCGCCCAGGTTGATAAAGTCCTCTGCATCGGCAAGCGAAGCGATACCGCCCGCCGCCTTGATCTTCTTACCGTTTGTTGTATGCTTTGCAAAGAGCTCAACGTCAGCTTTGGTTGCGCCTGCGGTAGAGAAGCCGGTGGATGTCTTGATATAATCTGCATCAGATGCCGAAACGATCTCGCACATCTTGATCTTCTCCTCGTCGGTGAGGAGGCAGGTCTCGATATTTACCTTAAGGATCTTGCCGTCGCAAGCACCCTTGATTGCATTGATCTCAGAAAGGATCTCGTCGTATCTCTTATCCTTCAGGTCGCCGATGTTGATAACCATATCGATCTCGTCAGCGCCGTTCTTGATAGCATCTGCGGTTTCAAAAACCTTAACTGCGGTGGTAGAATAGCCGTTGGGGAAGCCGATTACGGTGCATATTGCCAGCTTGTCGCCAACGTAATCCTTTGCTCTTTTTACGAATGATGCGGGAATGCATACCGATGCACAGCCATACTTGATGCCGTCATCGCAGATGCCCTTGATCTCCTCCCATGTTGAGCCCTGAAGCAAGAGGGTGTGGTCGCACTTAGAAAGTATTGTTGTAAGCTCCATTTTATATATATTCCTTTCGTTAATTATTCTCGTTTATCTTCTTTTTCCAGCATCTGTGGCACATGGCAAGGTATCTGTCGTTACCGCCCAGCATAACCTGGCGTCCCTTGGTAACAACCTTGCCGTCGGGAGTGATACGGGCGTTTACGGTAGCCTTTCTGCCGCACTCACAGATGGTCTTGATCTCACCGATAGAGTCTGCTATCTCAAACAGTCTTGCACTGCCGGGGAAGGAGTGGGTAAGGAAGTCGGTACGCAGACCGAAGCAGAGCACGGGCAGATCGTAATCGTCAACTATGCGGCGACAGCCGTCAATCTGCTCGGCGGTGAAGAACTGACACTCGTCACAGATGATTGCATCCACGTCAGCCGCCTCTGCCTTGAATACCTCAAAGAGATCCTCGCCCTTTGCTATTGCCCTACAGCTGTGGGAAAGACCAATTCTCGATTTAATAACATCATCGCCGTCGCGTGTGTCGGTTGCAGGCTTTATCAGCCACACCTTCATTCCTCGCTCTTCGTAGTTAAACTTGGTTATCAGTGCGCTTGCCGTCTTAGACGAGCCCATAGCGCCATATTTAAAATACAATTTTGCCATTGTATGCTTCCTCCGGTAATTTATCAAGTATTATTATAACATACTAAAATATAAAAGTAAATAATATTTTCGAATTTAGAATTTCTAATTTCAAATTTGAAAGAGGAGAAGGGGGGACTATAGGGGGGAAGAGAAGATAAAAAAAGAAAAGGGGAAGAGAAGGATAAGAGAATAATCTTTCTTACTTACAGACATTCATTCAACAAATGCCCTTCGGGTAAACATGCTTTAGAAAAAATTTGACTTTTTGGCAAAAGCTATGGAAATTTTCCAAAAAATGTGATAAAATAGTAAGGTAAATTAGAAATTATCGAAAGGAGAGGACAAAATGATTCTTATTATTGCCGAGAAACCAAGCCTGGCGAGAAACATCATTGCCGGTATAGGCGGTAAAATGGATAAGAAGGACGGCTATTATATAGGCGAAAATTATATCGTTTCCTGGGCGTTCGGTCATCTGTTCTCCCTTGCGGATATTGAATATTATACCGGTGCCGAGGACAGCCGTTGGACACTTGATAAGCTGCCCTGCTTCCCACAGCAGTTTAAGTTTGAATTGCGTAAGGCGGATAACAAAAAGAGTGTTGACTCGGGTGTTAAAAAACAGTTTGGCATCATTTCCCAGCTATGTAACCGCCCCGACGTTGATACTATTGTAAACGCAGGCGACGCAGACCGAGAGGGTGAGATTATCGTTCGCCTTTGCGTACAGAATGCCCTTAAGAGTGAGAAAAGGCAGATGCGCCTCTGGCTCCCCGACCAGACTCCCGAAACGGTGGCGAAGGCGCTTACCGAAATGAAGGACGAGTCGGAGTATGACAACCTGGCGGGCGAGGGTCTTGCCCGTACCTATATCGACTGGCTCTACGGCGTCAACCTCACTCGCTATGCCACTATTAAGACGG
Organism: Clostridia bacterium; assembly: GCA_017646745.1. GTDB lineage: Bacteria > Bacillota > Clostridia > Oscillospirales > CAG-272 > UBA1740. Next base: position 7,179 of record JAGCLY010000093.1, on the reverse strand, counting down.
GTAAGCTGCTCCGTGTGGGCAGAGTTATTGCTCCCATTGTCCGTGCCATATACGACAGGGATATGGAAATACGCAACTTCGTGCCCGAAAAATATTATGTAATTTCCAGCTCTGAGCCTACCAATGGCGAGAAAATTGAGCTTACAAGTAAATTAAAGTTTACAAAAGATGAGCTTTCTAAGGCTGAGGATAGCGCAAAGCTCTATAATGATACCGGTGCGGTTGTAACCGATGTTACCAGTAAAAAGGAAAATATCTTCCCCGGTAAGCTCTATTCTTTATCTACCTTACAGAACGTGCTGGGCGAAAAGTACAAGATGAGCATGACCGACAGCCTTCGTATTATACAGAAGCTGTATGAGGAGGGTTATCTCACCTATCCCAGAACCAACTCCGAGTATCTTGCTACCGCCGAAAAGGATAAAATGAAGTCCATTATCGGCAATATTTCAAAGCTGGGCTATCCTGTCAGATTCAAGGATTCCAAGAGCATCTTTGACGACTCTAAGATTGAGGCGCACTCGGCCCTTACTCCTACCTACAAGATTCCTCCCAAGGGTAAGCTCTCAGAGGAGGAAAACAAGGTTTACTCCACCGTTTTCCGTCGATTTGTGGCTGTTTTCTGTGCCGAGGAATGCCTTGCGCAGAAGTCCGAGATCAAGATCAAGGTTGGCGAGCTGGAGGAATTTTCTCTCAAGGGTACCGTCATTCTCGAGAAGGGCTGGACAAAGTACGACGATTATACTAAGAAGGATAAGATCCTGCCAAAGCTCGCTGTGGGCGATGCTGTGAATATTGATTTTAAGCCTGCCGAGAAGCAGACCACACCCCCAAGGCATTATACAATAACTACCTTAAATAATTATCTCAAAAACCCCTTCAAGGACGATAAGGCCAAGGCAAAGGAGCTGGAGGAAAACGGCGAGGTTGACGACGCAGAGGATTACCGTGCTATCTTTGAGGGTCTGGAGCTGGGTACCGAGGCGACCAGATCGGGCATTATTGACAATGCCAAAAAGAGCGGTTATATCGCCCTTAAGAAGGACGTGTACACAATTCTCCCCGGCGGTGAGCATTTTATCGAGTCGCTTGGCAGACTGTCTATCAGCATGGATAAGTACAAGACCAGCGAGCTTGGCAAGGCGCTGAAAAGGGTTTACCGTGGCGAGATGAGCGTCGACGATAGCGTTAAGCTTGCCGAGGGCGAGATTGCCGAGGTGTTTAAGAAGGGTGCCTCCGGTCCCTCTGAGGTCAAGGGGGTTGACACAGGTAAATACGGTGAGATCGTCGGCGACTGTCCCCTCTGTGGCAAGCATATCGTCCGTGGAAAGTACAGCTACGGCTGTATGGGCTTTGACGACGGCTGTAAATTCCGTGTTGGCATCAACATCTGCCGCCGAGATATACCGATCGGCGAGGTTCGTCGCCTTCTTGCCGAGGGTGCAACCGCAACCATGGGCGGATTTATTTCCAAGAACGGCAGATATTTCGAGGCCCGTCTTGTAATGAAGGACGGCAATGCCGTATTTGATTTTACAAAGGGATAACACTTTTTCCTCCATAGCATATTATGATATTGGGTTAACCCCAAAACGACTTCGGAGGAAAACATAATGAACAACAACTGCTTATGCCACATCTTTGACGACAACAACTGCACCTGGATTATCATTTTAGCTATCATAATCGTATTTTGCTGTTGCTGCAATCATTAATCAGATTTTATTTCTGGCATAGCTTGAAAACGGTCGGTCATCCGGCCGTTTTCTTTTTGTTCTATTTTCCGTCCTATCGCAATATAATCTACTACATACATTTTGGAGGTGGATTATGTTCATATATTCGGTTCGTGCGTCGACGGTGAAGATGGTGGGGCTGATTCTTTTGCTTGCCGTGGCGCTGGCGGTGGTTGTATTCATGGGGCCGTCAGGCAGCGTTTCTGCCCTTAGTACTGCCACCGGGGTTGATTACTCGGGTATCAAGTCGGGCGAGGACCGTCTTGCCTTTATCAACGGCTTTGGCATCGAGGTGGATAAGGATTCTGAGGCGGAGGAAATCTTCCGTATGCCCGATAACTTTGACCGTGTGATTATCGGCTACAACGAGCTGCAGAAGCGGCAGGGCCTTGACCTGTCTAAATACGCAAACAAGCGTGTAACACGCTTTAGCTACAGGGTTACAAACTACGATAGCGAGGGCGAGGTATATGCCAACCTCTTCGTTCACCGAGGTAAAATCGTTGCCTGCGACCTTTCCTCTGCCGACCCCTCGGGATTTGTAATTCCGCTGACTATGGTTGACCGTGCAAAGCTGAAATAAAGAAAAAAGGCTGATATTCAGCCTTTTTTCTTTGTACTTGACATGACTTTTTTATTATGATATAATTTTACTATCAATATAGGATGGTGACTATTATGTCAGAGCAGGTTTTTATCAGCTACCGTCGTGTTGGCGGTGACGTAACAGCAAAGCTTATTTGCGAAACGCTGAAGGGAAGAGGATATACTGTTTTTTACGATTATGATTCTATAAACAACGGTCGATTTGACACCCGCATTTTTGCGGCTATTGAGGATTGTACCGATTTTATTGTCGTGCTTTCCGAGGATGCGCTTGATAATTGCGTAAACCAAGACGACTGGGTGCGATGGGAGATTCGCCACGCACTGAAGTATAATAAAAACATTGTCCCCGTTATGGTTCCCGAGTTCAAGTTCCCCGACAACCTGCCCGGTGACATAGCCGATGTAGCAAAGTTCCAAGGTGTTAAGTTTGTTATGGACTACTTTGACAGCGTTATGTCATCCATTACCTCAAGACTTATTTCTCAGCCGGCGGTAACCGTCAGCTCCCACGATCAGGAAACAAAGTCAAATGAGCCTAAGGGATTTCTCGCCTCGCTGTTTGGATTCGGTAACAAGAAGCCTGTGCCCGAGCCTGCCCCTGCGCCGAAGCCACAGCCGAAGTCCGATGCCTCGGCCAGTAATGGACTCTCCTTCGAGCGCTTTGGCGACAGCTATATCGTTACGGGACTCGGCTATTGCAATGATAGGTACGTGGTTATCCCCAAAATCTACTGTGGTCTGCCCGTTACAAGCATTGGCAAGCTTCATAGCTTTGGCAGCTCCTCGATTATCTACAACCGCTGCTCACCCAAGCGAATTAAGATACCTAACAGCGTTACCGAGATTGGTCAGGAGGCATTCTACGGGCTCAACGAGCTTGAGAGCGTCAACGTCCCCTCGTCGGTTAATAAGATTGGCAAGGGCGCATTTATGAAGGGAACCTATCCCGTAGCGGAGATTATCTACGACGGTACTATGGAGATGTGGGACGCGATCCGTTTTGCACCCGAGTGGATAAAGCTTAACTACGGCAACACTCTTGTTCACTGCGTAGACGGTGTTATTGATCTTAAGCAGCGAGAGAATGAACAAAAAAGGAAAAAGTAAATTAACATAAAAAAAGAGAGAACAAGGCATAGCCGAATGTTCTCTCTTTTCTTTTTTATTCTACAAAATGCACTCGTTTATTCTACAAAATGCACTCGTTTTTCGTCATAGCCCGAGTGAGGCTGGGGAAATTCGTCGGGGTAGCCGAGCTTGATCATCGACAGGGGAATCTCCTTGTCCGTAAGACCAAGGGCTGCTCTTACCTTTTCCACCATTCGCTTTTGCGGATGAATTCCGCACCAGCAGGAGCCAAGGCCGAGGGCGGTTGCCTCTATAAGTATATTCTGGGTTGCCGCCGATGCGTCCTGTATCCAGTATTCGGAAAACTCAAGAGGCAGGGCACGTTTAAGATTGCCCACAACCACTATGATAAGCGGAGCCTTCATTCTGGTGAATCTGCCGCACATGGAGATCTCGTGTAGCTTCTCCTCGCCGCTGATAACGTAGAAGTCCACCGGCCTTTTGTTACAAGCGCTGGGCGCTGCCATTGCCGCCTCCAGCAGGCGGTCTATCATCTCTCTTGACACGGGGGTGTCCTTAAATTTTCGCACGCTTCGTCTTTTAAGTATAGGGTTACTCATACCGTTTGCTCCTCTGCTTTAAGCTGGTCGGCGGTGGCGATTTCCTTGTCGCCCTCTGCCTCTATTATTGCTTCGACCTTAGCCGCCTCCGGCAGCTTTTTCTCCTTGGTATGGCTGTGATCGCTTGGCTTCCATCCCGTGGAGTCAAACAGCTTCTTAAACAGATAACCTATTTGCATTCCAAGCGTCAGAACCAGAAGCACACCCAGCAGATATGCGGCAAGAGTTGCCTCAAAGCTGTGGAAAATGTCGATCATGTATATTTTGAAGCCGCCGTAGGGATTCATGCCGAAATTACTCATATGGAACAGATAATTCAGCAGAACTCCGAAGCCTATAACCGAATACATGCATATAATAGATCTCTTCCAATGTCTGAAGTCGCACTTTACCTGTCCTGTGATGATCAGGAACACACCGTAAAGCGATGCCAGCAGGTGGCATGCCGCCTCTGATGCGTAAATAAAGGTAGCCTCAACCTTGTAGCTGAAAATATATGCGTGCTGTGGGCTGAATATAAGCGCAATAAACATTCCGACCCAAAGAAAAGCGATTGCGCTGTTGCAATACGCCTTTACTCTGTCACTCATAAACACAGTAAGCGGTATAAGCGTCATAATGAATGGGCTGATGTTCTCAAAGGTTAAAAATTCGTCCTCAAGCCATCCGCTGAGATATCCTGAGTAGTTCCAGCTGAGGAAAAATACCATGTCAACCAGAACGAATACGATGTTCGCAACCTTAACGTTGATTACCTTTCTGTAAACGCAAAGCAGTGTCAGAGTGATGAAGTAGCAGACGACCATAAGGCCGACCATCTGCATCATATTCATACGCTACCACCTTTCGCAATGTCGGAGTTCGATTCGTCTGTATCAAGTTTTTCGTCGCTTACAGCATCGTCGGACGTGCTGTTTACCTGCATATCGATTTCGTAGCTGTCTATCCATTCCTGTATCCAGCTGTCGTCGTACACCTCGTCCTCTTCTATTTCGGGTATAGAGGGCAGGCCACTCTCGGGGTCGGCAGGATCATATTCGAATACCACGATTACTCTGTCACTATGCCAGTCTGAATCGTAGCCTGCAGGAAGCTTTTCCTCAGAAATATAAAGTTTTACTTCCATTTTATAGGTAGTAAAGGCGTATTTTCCAATTTCTGTTACGCTGGCGGGGATAACTATTTCCTTAAGCGAGGTACAGCCGGCAAAGGCACCTGAGCCTATCTTGGTAACTCCCTTATGGGTGGGCTTTTCTTCTTCCTTGATTTCCTCATCGCCCTCTGCGTTATCCTTTTCCTCTTCCTCGTCTTTATCTTTCTTATCGGTTTCTTCCTCGTTCTCTTCTTCCTTCTCATCCTCTACGGGATTCGAAGCCATGAAGATGGGATCTCCGTGGAATATAACCTTTTCAAGAGAGGTACAGCCTGCAAAGGCCATATCTCCAATAACCTCAACGGCCTCGGGAATGATTATCTCCTTAAGGCTCGTGCAATTTTTGAATGTCTCTGCCTCGATGGTATCGATGCCCGAGGATATGGTGATCTTCTCAAGAGAGCTGCAGCCCTCAAAGGCACCTGCCTCAATCGTGTGAACCGAGTCGGGAATAACTATTTCGGTAAGGCCTTCACAGCCTGCAAAGGCACCTGCCTCTATGATCTGAAGGGTGTTCGGCAGTGTAATGCTCTTAAGCTCGCGGCAATCCTTGAATGCCTCCTTGCCGATACGTATAATGGTGCCGGGCATATCAAATACCTCCATAGAGGTACAGCCGGCAAATGCCTCTGCCTTAATGGTAAGTATACCGTCCAGCAGGTGGATTGCGGTAATGCCGGTCATATCCTTGAACGAGCCCTCCTTGATACCGAGAACAGGCTTGTCATTGTAGTATGAGCCGATAAACAGCTCGCCCTGAATTTCCTTAAAACAGCCGGATATTTCACAGTAGTTTGTATTTTCAGGCACGTGGTATTCCACACCCGGGCTGGTGTTATACTCCCAGATAGCCTTTACGGTTATGTCACGTGTGACCGATTTGTATGAGCCCGACCAGCCCCTGAGGTAGTGACCGTGCTTTGCGGTATTGGGGGGAGTGGCACTCTGTCCCTGCATAACCGTCTGCTCCAGATCGCCACCGATGAGAATACCGCCGTTAAGGTCGAAGGTAACGGTGTACGTCTTTTTTCCTGCAAGGAATATCAGCAGTAAAACCGAGATAATAGCGATAAACTCTATCGACAGAATGGTGATCAGCTTTATTCTCTGCTTTACTTTCTTTTTTCTATCTTCCGGCAGGTCCGAAAGTGTTATTTTTTTAATTAATTTAGTCCACATAAATTACTCGTCCTTCTTTTCTTTCTTTTTCGGCCGGGAAATCACCATCGCAGTATCCAACCACCAGGTTTCCTACACCCTCGTATTCTCCCTCAAGGCCGAGGGACTTAATCCACTCCTGCCACTCGGGCTTGGCCATAACCTCCTTACAGCGGTGGATCCAGCAGGATCCAAGGCCGAGCTCGTGGGCAGCCAGCATCATGTTGCCAAGGGTAAGTGAGCCGTCGTAAACATAGGTGTGGGCGATCTTGCTTGCCAGCACCACCAGCACGCAGGGTGCACCGTAGAAGGGATCTGCGCTCGCCCCCATAATCGCCGCATTATCACGGCTGAGGCGGTCACGTATCTCCTTGTTTGTTACCGCAACTATGACCGACGCCTGCATATTTCTGCCGCTCGCCGCTGCAAGACCGGCCTCGATTATACGGTCGATGTCCTCTCGCTTGGGCATATCCGGCTTATAGCTCTTCACGCTTCTGCGTGTAAGCATAATATCCATACAGCTTTTCATTCTGCATATCTCCTTAATCTTATTCACTATATAATTATATTCGAATGTACTTAAAATGTAAATAAATATTATCAAAAGTTAATAATTTTTAATTATTTTACTTGTATTCATCAATTATACTGCGCAACAGCTCAGGATTGTCTGTCATAATACAGTCGCAACCCATTTCGATAAGACGGCGCATGTCGTCCTCATCGTTTATTGTCCAGTACTGAACTGCGATATTATTTTTGTGAGCATAGTTTATAAGTTTTGGTGTGCCGAGATTGACAATATACTTGTCCGGCGGTACCTGCAACACGT
>JAGCLY010000011.1 GCA_017646745.1 Clostridia bacterium | reverse complement strand
TGGGGTGAGATATGGGATTCGAACCCACGGCCTCCAGGGCCACAACCTGGCGCTATAACCAACTTAGCTAATCCCACCATAAATGGCGTGCCTTGAGGGACTCGAACCCCCGACCTACTGCTTAGAAGGCAGTTGCTCTATCCAGCTGAGCTAAAGGCACATGCTTGACAACGGTCTATATTATAACAGATGATTTATACTTTGTCAATAGTTTTAAGAAACTTTTTTGAAAATAAATTCTAAGAATTAATTTTTAACGCAAACAAGTCTTACACCCTCTATTGCAACTATGCTAAGGGTTTCTCCGACATCGAAAACTTCCTCATCACGAGCAGCTCTGGCAGACCAGCCCTGACCGTTTACCCTTACCTGGCCGCATCCCGCATAATTATCAACGGTTTCGGTAACAACACATTTCTTACCAATAATATTTTCAGGGGTGAAAGGCTTTTCCTGACTACCCTTTTTACCTAATAAAGAAAAAATTCCCATAAACACTCCATGTGTCCTTAATATAATATATAATAACATAGATTTTTAAAATTGTCAATTACTAACAATAAAATAGGTTAATAATGGTCAAATGTTCATTATTTGTACATATTTTTTCCTTTTTATTAAAAAGACTTGACAAAAGTATTAATTTGTTGTATTATAGTACATAGTTGCGCGGCAACGCCAAAAAAGCAAAGGAGGATGTATATGTTTGAGACTTTAAAGAATTTCCTTGTTGATAAGACTCACGTTAATGCTGACGATATCACTATGGATGCTGAATTGTCTGGTGACCTTGGCATCAACTCACTTGAGCTTGCAGAACTCGTTTTTGAATGCGAGGAGCAGTTCGGTATTGAGATTGAAGACGAGGATCTTCGTAACTTTACTACTGTTGGCGACGTAGTTCGTTATTTGGAAGCTAACGCAAAATAATATTAATATATCCTCGGGGGTGTCGAAAAACGACACCCCCGCGACATATCTATAATTTAATGTAAATAAATTTAACGCCATCAGGAGCGCTGAAATTACCGATGAACATATCGGGATATTTGTTCTGAAGAAAAACAGCCTCTGTGCTGGATCTTTTGAAGCTATCTTCGGTGGCAAAGAACTGTATGCTTCCTCTCTGCTTCATGTTTTTCAAAAGCTTGATTGCCGAGGAAAGGATTTTACCTACATCTCTTCCCTCCTGCGAAATATCAAGGCGGATCAGCTCAATGACATCTGCTCTGGATGCTGCAATCTCGTACATTATTTCGGTTACGGCCGCCTCGGGCGTGTTTGCCCTCAACGATAATTCTTTATATTTCATAGATATTCTCCGTTCTTATTAACAAATACATTTTATCACAAAGCTAGCAAAAAGTAAATACTTTAAGGTAAACTTATATGACAAAATTATTGAGCAGGCTGTTTATTAAAAACAGCAATAACACATCAGATCCCGATGTCAGAAAAAGCTATGGCACCTTAGCCAGCGTAGTTGGAATCATAGTTAACTTTATTCTTGCTGGAATAAAAATTTTTGCCGGTGTTATCTCCGGCTCGGTTGCAATCATCGCAGATGCGCTTAACAATCTCTGCGATTCGGGTACTTCTGTTATAACCCTAATAAGCTTTAAGCTCTCATCGAAGCCGGCTGACAAGGAGCACCCCTACGGTCACGCAAGGCTTGAATACATAGCGTCCATGATAGTATCCTTTATTATTCTTCTTGTCGGCGCTGAGCTATTTCTTGATTCTGGCAAAACACTGCTCGGTCTTTCTGATGAAAAGGCCGCTGAAATTACCAACGTTACAATAATTATATTATTGATCTCCATCGGGCTTAAGCTATGGCTCGGTCTTTTCTACCGCAGCGTGGGTAATAAAATCGATTCTACCGTGGTTATGGCTGCTGCAACAGATTCATTTAGCGACTCCTTTTCAACACTTGCCGTTTTAGCTTCATCTATAATCATCAGATTTACAGGATGGAATATAATTGATGCAATAGTTGGAATCGGCGTATCAGTGCTTATTCTTATCGCAGGCCTTAAGATTCTAAACGAAACGAAGGATATTCTTCTCGGCGAAGGCCCTGTTGAGGAAACTGTTAAATCAATAGAAAAAATCATTGCCGAATTCCCCGACATTATCGGTATACACGATCTGATGGTACATAATTACGGCCCTAACAGATTTGTCGCTTCTCTGCACGCAGAGGTTGATGGCAAAAAGGATATATATTATCTTCACGATATGATAGATAATGCCGAACGCAGGATAAATGAAGAATTAGTTATCTCCTGCACTATTCACATGGATCCGATCGTTACCGATGACGAAAACGTAAACGAGCTAAAATGCTTCCTGATTGAAACAATGAGAGAATGTGATCTTAATCTCCCTATACACGATTTCAGAGTTGTTATCGGCCAGACACACACAAATATGATCTTCGACATTGTTCTTCCCTTCGATCACCCGATGTCGGAGATACAGGTTAAAGATAAAATATCTACCGAGGTGCACAACAGGCGTGATAACGTTTATTGCGTAATCACTGTTGACAGAGGTTAATAAAGGAGCGTTCCATTAAGGAACGCTCTTTCTGCTTTTATTTATCTACTCTATTTTGAATTTTTCCACTTATGAATGCCACGATGTTTTGTGCAATAATATTAATGCATCGCTCCCTGGATTCATAGGATCCCCATGCTGCATGAGGCGTTAAAATTACATTTTTACTGTCCTTAATGCGGTTAAAGGGATGACTCTTATCAAAGGGCTCGGTGGAGTAAACGTCACAGCCGAAAGCTGCAATTTTATTCTCCTCGATAGCCGTTGCAATAGCCTCCTCGTCGGTCACAGCGCCCCTCGCCTCATTAACTATAACAACGCCTGGCTTCATAAGATCAATTCTAGATTTGTTAATAAGATGCTTTGATTCTTCATTCAAGGGACAATGAAGGCTTATAATATCACTTTCCATGCAGAGCTTATCGATATCAACGCACTCAGCGCCGTTACAGGGATTTCTCTTATAGACAATAACTCTCGCCCCCATAGCCTCTGCAACCCTGGCAACTGCTTTACCGATATTTCCGTATCCGACAATGCCCCATGTCTTGCCACTAAGATCATGATAAACAGGAACAAGACGATTTGGAGCTCCCGAGGAAGAATATTCACCGCTTTTTACAAAGCTGTTGTACTCAAAAAGATGAGAATATAGCGCAAGTGTGGTGGATATAGTAAAAAGCACCACGCTGTCAGTGGAGTATCCCGGAACATTACACACAGCAATGCTCATCTCTCTTGCTGCAGCAACGTCAATATTATCGTATCCGGTGGCAAAAACGCAAACCAGCTTAAGCTTTGCCGCCTTTTCCATAAGCTGCCTTGTAACCTTAAGCTTGTTAATTATTATTACTTCCGCATCATGTACCCTTGCAAGCGCCTCTTCTGGTGTGCTGTGATCGTAAATTATAACCTCGCCAAATTTGTCAAGCACAGAAAGCGGTGTATCATATCCAAGCGTCGCACGGTCAAGTAAAACTATCTTCATATATACTCCTCACAGTAAATTGCTGTTTACATTATACAGGATTTGGCCTATTGGGTCAATAGATTTCCTACAATTAATTAATAAAAAATATTTTAATAAAATAATAAAAAAGTATTGACAAATGAAATATTACATGTTATAATGGACGTACCTCTGTTGAGAGGCTTTTTTTGTGCGCAAATTTGGGACTTGCGCACACTCTCGACATTGAGGGAGGTATTCAACGGGGTTATCCCGAATCTATTAGGAGGTGCCGAAAAAACTATGAGAGTCAAAGTTACACTCGCCTGCACTGAATGCAAGCAAAGAAATTATGACACAAAGAAAAATAAGAAGAACGATCCGGACAGACTTGAAATGAAAAAGCACTGCCGTTTCTGCCGCAAGCATACTTTGCACAAGGAAACTAAATAATTTTTGAGAGGAAAGAAAAATGGCAGACAATAAGAATGTAAACTCCCCTGAAGAAAAGGTGGAGAAGGCCCCCAAGTCTAAGGATAAGAAGCCTAACATCTTCGTTCGCGGTTCCAAGAAGCTTGTAAAGTTCTTGAAGGACACTGTTGGCGAGCTTAAGAAGGTAGTATGGACTTCCAAGTCTGAAGTTTGGAAGAGCTTAAAGCTCGTTATCGCAACCGTAGTAACTGTAAGCGTAGCTATCGCACTGATTGATTACGTTTCTTCTTTAGTTATCAACGCTATAGCAGGTCTTATTGGCTAAGAGGATTTAGCCATGAGTAATATTAATGAAAAAAACCAGGGTCCCAGATGGTATGTTGCTCACACTTATACAGGTTACGAAAACAAAGTAAAGGACAGTATTGAGAAGATAGTTGAGAACCGCGGTCTTGGTCATCTTATCTATGACATCAAGGTTCCTGCAGTCAGAGAGCCCGTGCTTGACGAAGGCGGAAATCCTGTGCTTGATAAGAATGGCGAGGAGAAGATCGTTGAAACCAAGCTCTTCCCCAGTTATGTCTTTGTAAAAATGACCATGAATGACGAATCCTGGCACGTTGTTAGAAACATCACAGGCGTTACGGGCTTTGTAGGCCCCGGGTCAGAGCCTACCCCTCTTACTGATGCAGAGATTGAAATGTTCAACGTTGAGGTTCCCTCCGATGAATTCAAGTACAATCTCGGTGACAGAATCAAGGTTATCTCGGGTATATTTGAGGGATACTCGGGCACAATTCAGGAGATCAGCGAGGATAAGAAGTCTATGACCATCCTTGCATCTACCGAAAGACGTGACATCTCTATCATGGTTGAGACCAAGGATGTTGCTTTGGCGGACTAATTCCGCACGCCTCACCCAGAGGCATATCGTGGGAGGGAGAAAAATTTGTAATTCTCCCGACAAAATTACCACATTTGGAGGTTTATTAAAATGGCTAAGAAAATTATGGGTTACATTAAGCTGCAGCTTCCCGCAGGTAAGGCTACTCCCCAGCCCCCCGTAGGTCCTGCACTCGGTCAGTACGGTGTATCTATCCCCAACTTCACCAAGGAGTTTAACGAGAGAACTAAGAATGACATCGGTCTTATCATCCCCGTTGTTATTACTGTTTACGCTGACCGTTCCTTCACATTCATCACAAAGACTCCCCCCGCTGCAGTTCTTATCAAGAAGGCTTGTGGCATCGAGACTGCATCCGCTGTTCCTAACAAGACCAAGGTTGCAAAGCTCACCAAGGAGCAGGTTCGCAAGATTGCAGAAACCAAAATGCCCGACCTCAATGCTGCTTCTATCGAGGCTGCTATGAGCATGGTTGCAGGCACCGCACGCAGCATGGGCGTAGTAGTAGAAGAGTGATAGGAGGACATAATAATGGCTAAGTATGGAAAGAAATATAATGCAAGCGCTGAGCTTGTAGACAGATCTAAGCTTTATGACGTAAACGAGGCTATTGAGCTTGTATGTCAGACTGCTAAGGCAAAGTTCGATGAGACCGTTGAGATCCACATCAGACTTGGTGTTGACTCTCGTCACGCTGACCAGCAGGTTAGAGGCGCTATCGTACTTCCCAACGGTACCGGTAAGACTGTTAAGACCCTTGTATTCGCTCGTGGCGACAAGGCTGAGGCTGCTCTTGCAGCAGGCGCTGATTATGTTGGCGCAGAGGATATGGTTCAGAAGATTACTACCGAGAACTGGTTCGACTTCGACGTAGTTATCGCTTCCCCCGACATGATGGGCGTTATCGGCCGTCTTGGTAAGGTGCTTGGCCCTAAGGGCCTTATGCCTAACCCCAAGGCTGGTACTGTTACCCCCGACGTTGCTAAGGCTGTTGTTGAGGCTAAGGCTGGTAAGATTGAGTACCGTCTTGACAAGACTAACATCATCCACTGCCCCATCGGTAAGGCATCCTTCGGCGCAGAGAAGCTTTCTGAAAACTTCAACACCCTCGTTGGTGCTGTTATCAAGGCTAAGCCCGCTGCAGCAAAGGGTCAGTACATCAAGAGCTGCGTAATTGCTACAACCATGGGCCCTGGCATCAAGGTTAACTACGCAAAGCTTGGTAACTAATTTAAATAGTTAATATTTTAAAAGCGGATGTTTTACATCCGCTTTTTTTACTTTCAAAAAGAAAAGGCTGCCAAAGGCAGCCTTTAATTATTTTAGGTGTTCTCTTCTCCGCTCTCGGGAAGATTTGCATCGGGGGTGGGAGCAAGCAGACTTACGATGTAGGAGAAGGAGTTTGTAAGAGGCTGAGCTCTCCAAGAAGGAACAAGATAGTTGCCATCATTATCCATTGTCCACTGATCAGCAAGATCTGCATAATACTTGATGAAGTTTTCATCCTCGGGACTGAATACATTAACCTTTTCCTGTGCATAACAGATAGCATCAAGCGACTGCTGCTGAGCAGCCTCAAAGGTAATCATACCCTGGTTCATGAAGAACTGCATGGGAGAGTTCTGAATAGAATCATTGATGCTGCCACTTATTTCATTAAGCTTGGAATCAGGACTGATAATTGTAAATATACCTGTTCTTTCATCCTCGGGAACGAGATCTCCGATAGTAAGGTCATCGAACATGCCGCCAAGAGTATTAATGCTGTTATTAGCAACCGCATTCATGAAGCCGTGCACCTTCTCAAGCTCGCCGGTTTCTTCATTTTTGGAATACCAAATGCCCTCCTCAAGCTCCTCGTATCCGATAAGCTCACCGATTGCAACCGTATTGATTTTTTCATCAACGTTGTCAAGAGTACAATCTGCAAAAACAGCCATTATACCGGTAATCTTCTCGCCGTTCTTATCATACCAGATCTTTTTGCCATTCTCGTCAAGCTCATATGTATATCCAAAAACATCTGCAAGAACAATGCCGTGAAGAACAGAGTCCATGTTAATAGATCCACTTGCAAAGTCATCAAGAGTAAAGAATGCTATAGTAGATGCAATACCTGTAATGTACTTATCACCTGCGGGATCATACCATCTTGCGCCCTCTTTGCCAAGAGCGGGATCAACAAGCTCGGTGCTGTCGATAGCATGACATTCATAGTTCTGTGCATAACCGATATATACAGTAGAAAGAAGCTCGTGAACACCCTCGTCGCTGAACATCTCAGAAAGAGGAATCTGCTTAGCCTCTTCAGAAAGAAGCTGATCGATCTTGTGATGAAGCTTAAGGTCGTATCTCTTAATTAAAAGATTGAGGTTAAGATCATCTCCGTGTGTCTGTAAAATCTTAAGCTCATCAATCATCTCAAACGCAGAAAGGTTAAGAAGGTCAACCTCATAGTTTTCACCCATGAAGAGCTCGTCCGGAATCTGCGCCAAGCCGTATTTCTCGATATCACGCACTCTAAACGAGGTGAGCGCCGCATAGGCTCCGCCAACAAGAACGCCGGCACAGCTTACAAAACCGATAATAAAAGCAAGGAGCAAAGAAATTAAACGTGTAAGTCCCATTTTATTTTTCCTTTCAAATTATAGTTACATATATATTATATCATTTACAAATTAATTTTGCAATATAAATTTTCTCAAAAATAATCAAAAATTCCAAAAACCAAATATTAATAAATACACACGATAATATAAGGCAGAAACAAGAGATGCGGCGTTTTGCGCCGCATCTCCGTAAAATCAATTAGTTCTGCTCTCTCTTAGCCTCAGCAATTACCTTCTCAGCAATAGATCCGGGAACCTCATCATATCTGATGAATTCGAAGTCGAATCTACCACGTCCCTGGGTTGCCGCACGAAGAGAAATAACGTAATCGGTCATCTCGGAGAAAGGAACCTCGGCAAGAACAACCTGAGTGCCGTCCTCAGCAGGATCAATACCCATTACTCTACCGCGGCGCTTGTTAAGGTCACCCATAACGTCACCAACGTAGTTGTCGGGAATATAAACCTTAAGCTCACCAACAGGCTCAAGAAGAACGGGGTTAGCCTGAGGAAGACCGTCACGGTATGCAATGTTAGCCGCGAGCTTGAAGGATATTTCGTTAGAGTCAACATCGTGGTAAGAACCGTCGTAGAGGTTAGCAGCAAGATGAACTACAGGATAGCCTGCAAGAACGCCCTTCTGCATTGCATCTCTAAGTCCCTGCTCAACCGCGGGGAAGAAGTTCTTGGGAACTGCACCGCCGAATACGCTCTCGGTAAAGGTAAGACCCTCTGCCTCACCGGGAGAGAATGTAATCTTAACGTGACCGTACTGACCGGAACCACCGGACTGCTTCTTATGCTTACCTTCAACGTCAACCTTTTTCTTAATTGTCTCACGGTAAGCGATCTTGGGCTTCATAAGCTCAACGTTAGCGCCGAAGCGGTTCTTAAGCTTGGAAACTACAATATCAAGATGAATGTCACCAAGACCTGCGATAGTAAGCTGCTTGGTCTCTGCATTGTTCACGTACTTAAGGGATCTGTCTTCCTCGAGAAGTCTAGTAATACCGGAGGAAATTCTGTCCTCATCACCCTTTGCCATAGGCTTAATTGCCATTGTAAGATAAGGCTTGGGATAAGAAATGGGAGCATACTGAATGTCGGCTGCACCATTTGTAAGTGTATCGTTAGTGTTAACAGAGGAAAGCTTTGCAACAACACCGATGTCACCGCAGCAGAGCTCTTCAACATCAATCTGCTTCTTACCTCTAAGCATGAATACCTTATTGATCTTCTCGCTTGCGCCGGTAGTGGTATTCTTAAGAACCATATCCTTCTTGAGCTCGCCGCTCATAACCTTGAAGAAGGACATCTTACCTACGAAGGGATCGGCAACGGTCTTAAACACGAAGAGAGAGGTTTCTGCAGATGCAGGATCGATGGTAATCTCAGAGAGATTGCCCTCCTCGTCAACAAGATGCTCAACCTTACGTGCAGTAGGTCTGGGGAAGGATTCTGCAATGGTATCAAGGAAGGTCTTAATACCCCAGTTCTTAAGAGCTGCGCCGCAGAATACGGGAACTATATCGCCGGAAATAATGCCGTTGTGAATAGCCTCAAGCGCTTCTTCTCTGGAGATAGGCTCCTCGTTAAAGAACTTATCCATAAGCTCGTCGCTGGTCTGCGCAATAGCCTCAAAGAGCATTGCACGGTATTCTTCGCACACTTCCTCGAACTGAGCGGGGATAGAGCTACGGGAATACTCACCGGTTGCCTTCTCGAAGGTGTAAATGCACTTTTCAACAAGATTTGCAAAGCCGATTACGTTAGGACCGTCAATAATGGGAATTTGAATGGGACAAACGTTAACGCCGTACTTCTCACGGATAGCGCCGAATACCTTGTGGAATCTAGCCTCACCATCGTCGAAACGGTTGATGAAGAATGCCTTGGGAATGCCTGCATCAGAAGCAAGCTTCCAGCCGATCTCGGTACCAACCTCGATGCCTGCCTTACCGTCAACAACGATGATAGCAGCGTCTGCAGCTCTTACGCACTGTCTTGCCTCGGCCTCGAAATCAAAGAAGCCGGGAGTATCGAGAATATTGATCTTAGCACCGTTCCAAAGAAGGGGCGCGGTAGCAGCGGAAATCGAATAACCTCTCTTAATCTCCTCGGGATCGTAGTCGCATATTGTGTTACCGTCGGAAATATTTCCGAGACGGTCGGTAAGTCTTGAAATATAAAGCATAGACTCAACGAGCGAGGTCTTTCCTCCTCCACTGTGTCCAAGCAATGCTACGTTACGAATACTTTTTGTGTAAACCTTTTCCATAAAGAGGTTCTCCTTGTTTTTGATTTGCTTAATGTGAATATTTCACTAAAACATTAATTTAATTATACAATATTTATTAAAGGATTTCAAGGAGTTGAAATTAACTATTTTGCCTAGTGATGTAGAAAAAAACGGCGGTTTTTTGTGCATTAATAACAAAATCCGCCGTTTAATATAGAATAAATATTCGTTTTTAATCAAAAGTAGTTTTTTCCTTAGCCTTCATGTGCAACAACACCTGATATATATTAGACACGCCGCAAAGCTCAACACCGGCGGGCACCTTAAGATTCTTAGTAAGATTTTTCTTAGGTAAAATAATCTTTGTAAAGCCAAGTCTTACGGCTTCCTTTACACGATAATCGATATGCGATACTGCCCTAACCTCTCCCGAAAGGCCGATTTCTCCAAAGGCTATAAGGTCGTCAGGAATTACCTTGTCGGTGATGCCGCTGATAAGCGCCATTGCGATAGAGAGATCTGCGCTGGGCTCATCCAGCTGAATTCCGCCGGCAACATTGAGGTAAACGTCGTTTTCATAGAATTTAAGACCCATACGCTTTTCAAGAACGGCGATCAAAAGGCACATTCTGTTATAATCAAAACCGTCGGCTGTTCGCTTTCCGTTTGCATAAACAGATTTTGCAACAAGCGACTGTATTTCTGAAATAATTGGCCTTGTTCCCTGCATTACACAGCCGGCACAGGATCCGCTTGTATTCTTAGGGCGCTCGGCCATAACAACCTCGCTGGGATTAGGTATTTCAATAAGTCCCTTATCCCCCATTTCAAACACGCCAATCTCGTTGGTTGATCCGTATCGGTTCTTAATCGCGCGAATAATTCTATAAGAATTAGTGCGTTCACCCTCGAAATAAAGTACAGCGTCAACCATGTGCTCCAGCACCTTAGGACCGGATATGCCGCCTTCCTTATTTACATGACCAACAAGGAATACCGCCGCTCCGGCAGATTTACCATAATTAATAAGTGTCATGGCTCCCTCACGCACTTGAGTAATGCTGCCGGGAGCAGAAGTAAATCGCATGCTGGAAAGGGTCTGTACAGAGTCAATAATAATTACATCCGGCCTGAGTCTTTCACATTCCTCAAGAATGCTGTCTGTGTCGGTTTCTGTCAGAAGATATAATGAATCGCCGTTTATTCCGAGACGCTCCGCACGAAGCTTAAGTTGTCCTTTGGATTCCTCGCCAGAAACATATAAAACCTTTCTTGTTTTACCAAGCTCGGAGCATATCTGCAAAAGCAAGGTGGATTTACCAATGCCGGGCTCGCCCGAAAGGAGAACGGCAGAGCTGTCAACAAGGCCGCCTCCCAGTACTCGGTCGAGCTCGCCCATGCCTGTTAGGGTGCGCATATACGTAGGAAGTTTAAGCTCGGAAAACTTTTCGGCTTTGTTGATCGATTCCCCTGTTCTGCCACGATTTATATTCGTTTTATTGCTTTTTTCAACAACAGTTTCTTCGTCAAAAGAATTCCATGACTGACATTCCGGACATTTTCCTAGCCACTTTGGACTGGTTGTTCCGCACTCACGGCAGACGAAAATCACTTTTGCACCCTTCATTTTTGCTTATCCTTTACAGAGTTTATTTTTCACTTGATTTATCTTTATACTCTATAATACCACAAACAATCGCAAAAGACAATTCCTTTTGATATTCTTTTTCAGAAAGTTTTTTGCATTCTGCTGAATTAGTTAAAAAACCGCACTCAATAAGCACGGCAGTGTTGCTTACATTTTCCAGAATATACATCCCGTCTCCCGGCTTGATCTTACGATTATTATCCTTTTGCAAATCCTTGGATACACTATCCTGAATGCTTCCCGCAAGTATTTCGCTATTCTTATCCTTATCGCCGTAATACACCTGCAGACCCGAATATTTCGAGCTGCCAAACGAATTCATATGTATACTTACGAATATTGAATCAGGGTATCTTTGCGCGACAATACACCGGTTTTTAAGATCGGATATTTTTCTTATTCCCTTTATATTTTCATCCTCATTATAAAGCAACCTATCGTCTGTTCTGGTATATACTACTATATAGCCCTGCTTTTCAAGCTCAGCGCCGATTTCAAAGGCTATCTGAAGGTTCAAATCCTTTTCAAGCACACCGTTTACACCCACTGCACCGGAATCCTCGCCACCGTGTCCTGCATCTAAGATTATTAACCTTTCATAAGGGATATTATCAACCGACTGTGTTGGAATTATATCAAGTACGCTGTTAGTCAACAGCTTTGTTGTCGTTGCCAATATAACAACGACGATAAGGATAAGGGCTATCAGAGCATTCCTAAGTCTTTTGCCAATTAGATTTATTACATAAATTTTCATATCCACCTCCGATTACGTTACAATATATGGTATAATAACAGATCTTATTCCCTTTTGAATTATATTTAAGCTTTATTTTTTCTCTAATGTTTACACTTTGTTCATTTTTTGAAAGTAAAATTTTGTATAATAGAAGTATAAAGAATTAAGGAGGTTATTATGGCTACTCTTACACTAAAAAGTGATAATCCTGAGTTTAAATCATTTCCACGCTTTTTAAGGGATTATGCCAATTATCTCTCTGCCGTCGAAGGCAAAAGCGAAAAAACTATATGCGAATATCTGCTTGATCTCCGCACCTTCTTCAGATATGTGATAATGATCGAACAGGATCTCGACCTTTCGGCTGAGGAGCTCGAAAAGGTCAGCATAAAGGAGCTTAGCATTGCGGATATAAACCGTATTGATTCACAAACGGTGGTTAATTTCATTGCATATACCCGAAACGAGCGAAATAATAACACGTCTACACGTAACAGAAAGCTGAGCTCGCTAAAATCCTTCTTCCGTCACATGCACAACAAAAAACACATAATCGATAGAAATCCCACAGCAGAAATCGATGGAATACAAAAAAGTCGCACTTTATCAAAGTATCTGACAGTTGAAGAGGCTGTTAGTCTGCTGGAGGCTGTTAGCTCTGATACCGAATCAAAGACCAGACAAAGAGATTATTCAATTATTGCCCTTTTTCTTAATACAGGTATGCGTTTAGCCGAGCTGGTTGGACTTAACCTCGAAAGCTTTGACCCTGAAATCACATTTGTCAAGGTGCTTGGTAAAGGAAGCAAGGAAAGAATAATTTATCTTAACAATGCCGCAAGAGATGCAGTTATCTCTTATCTGAGAATCAGGCTTGATCCAAGGTTTATCAGAACATCTACTCACGCATTTTTCCTTAGCGCAAGACAGCAGCGAATTTCGCCTAAAACCGTACAATGGATGGTGGGAAAATACCTGGATCTTGCAGGTCTGGGCTCCAAGGGGTATTCGGTACATAAGCTTCGTCACACAGCCGCAACACTGATGTATCAGAGTGGCAAGGTTGATATTCGTGTTTTAAAGGATATTCTCGGCCACGAGCAGCTTAACACAACCCAGATCTACACTCACCTGGTTAGCAAAAATCTTGAGGAAGCGATGGACAATAACCCGCTTTCAGACGTAATACTCAAAAAAGGAACAAATTAAAATTCATAGGACGGCAATCATATTTGCCGTCCTATATTATTAAATTAATAAAAACTATTGACTTAAAACCAATTTGGTGCTATATTATAATTGGTGAAAAATGATTTTTTACTTTAGTAAGTAATATTTAGGAAGGAGAGATTTGTCCTGTTGGGCAGATCAAGAATTCGCTTTGAACAAATATACTAAACCTACCTTCTGCAGTCTTCCGACCTCCTCCGAGCTTCGTGATTCTCTCATTAAAGGCGGAAGCGATGAGGCAAGAGCGCAGATAGCCATGCTTTTTGACTCCGACACCTTTGTTGAGGTTGGAGCTTATACCAAGCGCGGCTTCTCTGACTTTATTGCGACAGAAAAAACTAATGAACTTGAAGGTGTAATCTGCGGCTACGGCGCAATTGACGGCAAGCTGGTATTTGCCTTTGTTGAAGATGCATCAAGAATGGGCGGCGCTATTGACGAGCGTCACGCCAAGAAAATAACAGACCTTTATTCTATGGCCCTTAACAACGGTGCGCCTGTAATCGGAGTATTCAATTCTAACGGAACCGATATCTTCGAGGGTACGGCAGGACTTGCGGCCTATGGCAGAATAATGTCTGCAGTAGCTAAAGCATCCGGTGTTATCCCACAGATTGCTTTCGTTGCAGGAAATTGCATCGGTACCTGCGCTGCAATTGCTTCTATGTTCGATATCGTCGTTAAAAGAGATAGTGCTTCGCTTTACGTCAGCTCCCCTGCTCTCACAGGAGAAAAGGATGCTCAGGACGCTATTGTTTCATACACCGGAACTCAGGAGCAGTGCGCGGGATTTATAATCGGTCTTATTTCCTTCCTGCCCTCTAACGCATCTATTGGAGTTCAGTGCGTAGACCTCTATACAGACAATCTTAACAGAAAACTTGGTAATCTTGATTTTGGCGGCGAGGCGCTCTCTATTATCTCTGTTATTGCAGATAACAGCGTATTCTTTGAGTTAGGTAATGACTATGCCCCCTCTGCTACTACAGCACTTACAACCATTGGCGGCGTAAGATGCGGTGTGGTTGCTACTTCTTATTCCAAAAACGAAGGCAGAATCGACGCTTCAGCGGCAAGAAAAATCGCTAAGTTTGTTTCCTTCTGCGATGTTTTTTCAATTCCCGTGGTTACAATCGTAGATTCCCTCGGTCTCGCAATCAATAAGAGCAACGAAAGAACCTTTGCCCCCGAGCTTGCAAAGCTTGGTATGGCGTACGCATCATCCACATGTCCCAAGATAACTATTATTCACGGTCACGCAATCGGTGCTGCATTCGTGCTTCTGGGCTCAAAATCTCTCGGTGCTGATCTTGTTTACGCAACAGAGGATTCTGAAATTGGTGCGCTTAGTGCAGCCAGCGGAGTTGCCTTTGCCTGGGATAAATACATTACCGAGGAAAAGACCAGAGATGAGCTTATCTCTGAGTGGAAGAGTAGTGTCTCCTCGCCTGTAAATGCGGCATCCAGTGGAGAAATCGATGACATTATTTCAATCAGCGAGATGAGAGCGAGAATCTGCTCTGCTCTGCTTATGCTCTGTGCAAAGGGTAACGCCTCGGCTATTGCACGCCGCAAGGTTCTTCCCCTCTGATAGGAGGTAATGTATGTTTGATTCTATAGATATATCAAGCTCAATCATTAATTTTGAGAGCTTTGAATTGGGTCAGCTGGGAAGCGCCTTTCTCTACGGTGGGTCTGTTTTACTCATAGGAATGGCTACCGTATTTGCCGTTCTTTGCCTACTCTGGCTTTGTCTTGCTATATTTAAGCTTTGCTTCCATACTATCCCGGAAAGAAAGGCAAAGAAGAAAAAAGTTGCTCCCGTTGTTCAGGTCGCGCCGAAGGTTGTTGAGGTTAAAAAACCGGACGACGGCGAGATTATTGCTGTTATTGCGGCAGCTATTGCTATGGCCGAGTCAGAAGATTCAGGTATGAAGTTCAGAGTTGTATCCTTTAAGAGGATCTAATTAGTTTGAAAGGAAATAATTACAATGAAAAAATATAATATTACAGTTAACGGAACTACCTACGAGGTAGTAGTTGAGGAGGTTAACGGCTCTTCAAGCCACGCTCCTGTTTATTCCTCTCCTGTAGCTACTGCAGCTCCTGCGGCAACTTCCAGCGCTCCCAAAACAAGCAGCGCAACCACCTCCGGCGCTAATACAGTTGTTGCTCCCATGCCCGGTACCGTGCTTGATATTAAGGTGTCGGTAGGTCAGGCTGTTAAGAAGGGCGAGGTTATCTGCGTTCTCGAGGCTATGAAGATGGAAAATGATATTCCCGCTCCCTGCGACGGCGTTATTGCATCCGTAAATGTTCAGAAGGGTGCAACCCTTGCGGCTAATGACGTAATCGTATCCATCAACTAATTTTCAAAAAGGACACAGGTACTTATAAATGTCAGCTATTAAAGATTTCCTCGGCACGACGGGCATAGCACAAATGTTCTCTGCCGACTCGGATACTAAGCTGTGGCAATATCTTGCAATGTACGTTATCATCGGCGCACTCTTCTACCTTGCTATTGTCAAGAAATTTGAGCCGCTCCTTCTGATGCCCATTGCATTCGGTATGCTACTTGCTAACCTTCCCGGCGCTGAGCTTATTCATCTCGAGTTTTTCTTTGATGAATATTATTTTGCAGTTGAAAATGGGCAGATTACAGGTACATTAGCGCTACAGGTTAGGGACTTTATATACAATTTCCTCGGATATGAGGAATTCTTCACTTTAACAAACGACTCCTTCGCCGTTAATATGGATGCCGTTATTTCTGCATATAACGCCAGCGGATATCAGATTACAGCGGCTGATATCAACGACCTATTTCAAACCTACGTAAGCGGTGCTTATCTTGATGCAGAGGGTATTATCCACATCAAGATGTCTACCGTTATACAAGAGGTTATCAATAACGGCGGACTGGTAGATATTCTCTATCTAGGTGTCAAGCTCGGAGTTTATCCTTCGCTTATCTTCATGGGCGTAGGCGCTATGACCGACTTCTCTCCCCTTATCGCAAATCCCAAGTCGCTTCTTATGGGTGCGGGCGCTCAGTTTGGCGTATTCGTAGCATTTATGCTTGCACTCTTCCTCGGTTTTACTCCTACTGAGGCGGGTGCTATCGGTATCATCGGCGGTGCAGACGGCCCCACAGCCATCCTTGTTACAAAGGAGCTTGCCCCTCATCTTCTTGGCGCTATTGCTATTGCGGCATACTCTTACATGGCTCTGATTCCGATTATTCAGCCTCCCTTTATGAAGCTACTTACCACCGATAAGGAGCGTAAGATCAAGATGACAAATCTTCGCAGCGTTTCAAAGACCGAGAAGATTCTCTTCCCCATTATCGTTACAGGCATAGTATGCCTTATTATTCCCGATGCAGCTCCCCTGGTAGGCTTCCTTATGCTTGGAAACCTGCTTAACGTTTCGGGCGTAGCAGACAGACTTTCTAAAACCGCACAGAACGAGCTTATCAACATCATTACCATATTCCTCGGTATATCTGTTGGAGCTACTGCAAATGCGGCAAACTTCTTAAGACTTGAAACGCTCTTTATCATTGGTCTTGGCCTGCTCGCATTTGTTATTTCCACATGCGGCGGACTTGTAGTAGGAAAAATCATGTGCAAGCTTACCGGCGGTAAGATCAATCCCCTTATCGGCTCAGCAGGCGTATCTGCAGTTCCTATGGCGGCAAGAGTTTCTCAGGATATGGGTAGAAGATACGATCCCTCTAACTTCCTGCTTATGCACGCCATGGGCCCCAATGTTGCAGGTGTAATCGGTTCTGCAGTTGCAGCCGGCGTATTCCTTAGCTTCTTAAGATAAGCCGCAATACAGAAAGGAAATTTACAATGTCAAAAGTTTTAATAACAGAAACCGTCCTTCGTGACGCTCATCAGTCGCTTGCGGCAACAAGAATGACTACATCTGAGATGATTCCCGTACTTGACGCCATTGACAGCGTTGGATATCATTCTATCGAGGCGTGGGGTGGCGCAACCTTTGATGCCTGCCTCAGATTCCTTAACGAGGATCCTTGGGCAAGACTTCGCACCATAAAGGATCACGTAAAGAATACAAAGCTTCAGATGCTCTTCCGTGGACAGAACATTCTCGGCTACCGTCATTATGCAGATGACGTGGTTGAATATTTCGTTCAGAAGTCTATTGCAAACGGTATAGATATTATCCGTATATTCGACGCACTAAACGACCCCAGAAACCTTGAAACAGCTATTAAGGCTACAGTAAGAGAAAAGGGTCACGTTCAGGCGGCAATCTCCTATACAACCTCTCCCTTCCACACAAACGACGGCTTTGCTACATATGCAAAGCAGCTTGAGGAAATGGGCGCAAACTCCATCTGTATCAAGGACATGTCCGGACTTCTTAAGCCCTACGAGGCATATCAGCTTGTAAAAACAGTAAAGAACAGCGTTTCTATCCCCGTTCATCTTCACTGCCACTATACCGCAGGTCTCGGTTCAATGACTCTGCTTAAGGCTATTGAGGCGGGTGTTGATGGAGTTGATACAGCAATTTCTCCCCTTGCAATGGGTACCTCCCACACTCCCACCGAGTCGTTGGTTGCTACTCTTCAGGGTACTCCCTATGATACCGGTCTTGATCTTGCAAAACTTGATGTTGTTGCAAAGCACTTTAACACTATCAGAGAAAAATATCTTGAAAACGGTCTTATCGACCCCAAGGTTCTTAAGGTTGACGTTAACGCACTTCGCTATCAGGTGCCCGGCGGCATGCTCTCTAACCTTATAAACCAGCTTAAGCTTGCAGGCAAGTCGGATAAGCTGGATGCTGTGCTGGAGGAGGTTGCCCACGTAAGAGCTGATGCAGGATATCCCCCTCTTGTTACCCCCACCTCTCAGATCGTTGGAACACAGGCCGTGAACAACGTTCTCTTCGCAGGTGAAGGCAGATACGCACGTGTTACAAATGAGTTCAAGGCTCTTATCCGTGGTGAATACGGCAAATGCCCCGCACCTATTTCAGAGGACTTTAAGAAAAAGATCATCGGCGACAGCGATGTTATCAATTACAGACGCGCTGACAAAATTGCACCTGAAATAGATAATCTCAGACAAAGAGTTGCTCCCTATAGCGAACAGGACGAAGATCTTCTTTCTCTCGCCCTTTTCGAGCAGGTTGCTATCAAATTCTTTGAATGGAGAAAGCAACAAAAGTACAACCTTGACGATAAGGCTGACGCAAGAAACGGAATTCATACAATCTAATTTTATACAAAAACTGTCGTTTAGTTTACGGCAGTTTTTATTTTTCAACAATAAAGGGTAGCCACTAAGGGCTACCCTTTAATCATTATATTTGATTAGTTATACGTTAGAATCCGAATCATCTTCATCGCCCGAATCATTTCCGGCAGTAAATTTTTTCTCAAAAATTTCCTTTAAAGCATCCTCGGTGAGGGGTTCACCGTTTTCAAGCTTTCTCGCAAGCTCATCACGGCGAGCACGCTCCTCTTCCTCAGCCTTACGATTGTTCTCATGAGCAATATCATTCTCCTCCTCGCTTTGCTTCTGCTTGCGGAAGGCGATATCTTCAATGGACTCGATAGTAGGATTAGACATTTCCATAGCGGCTCTGAACTGCTCATCATCCATAGATTCGTTCTTAAGAAGGAACTCTGCTACAAAATGAAGCTTATCAATATGCTCGGTGAGTATCTGCTTACATCTGTCGTAGGAGGAGGAAATAATGCCTCTGATCTCTTCGTCGATAGATGCCGCAGTCTGCTCGGAATAGTTCTTTCCGGATGAGAAATCTCTGCCAAGGAACACCTCGTCAGATGAATGCTCAGATCCATAAAGCACGGCGCCAAGCTTATCGCTCATACCATATCTGGTTACCATCTGGCGAGCGATAGAGGTTGCCTGCTGAATATCTCCGGAAGCACCGGTAGAAATATCGTCAAGAACGATTTCCTCGGCAACACGTCCGCCGAGAGCACGAACGATAACGTCAAGCATCTGTCCCTTGGTGCTGCCCAGGCGGTCCTCTGTAGGAACGCTAACGGTAACACCGCCGGCATTTCCTGCGGGAATAATAGTAATATACTTAACAGGGTCGGTATGCTTACAGTAGTAGGACGCAACAGCGTGACCTGCCTCATGATAAGCACAAAGTCTGTTATCCGCCTCGGTTCTCATCTTATTTTTCTTCTGAGGACCAAGGAGAAGCTTCATATAGGACTCCTCGATATCAACCATACCGATAAGAGCCTTGTTTTTCTTTGCGGCACGAAGAGCCGCCTCGTTCATAAGGTTAGCAAGCTCTGCGCCTGTAAATCCGATAGTGGTCTGAGCAATCTTCTTAAGATCAACTGTAGCCTCAAGGGGCTTGTTACGGCAATGCACCTTAAGAATAGCCTCTCTGCCCTTCATATCGGGATAATTAACCGTAATCTGTCTGTCAAATCGACCGGGACGAAGAAGCGCGGGGTCAAGAATATCAGGACGGTTTGTAGCCGCCATAACGATAACACCGGAATTTGTGCCAAAGCCATCCATCTCACCCAGCAGCTGGTTCAGTGTCTGCTCACGCTCGTCGTGTCCTCCGCCAAGGCCTGCGCCTCTATGACGGCCAACAGCATCGATCTCGTCGATGAATATAATGCTTGCAGGCGCCTTTCTTGCGCTGTCGAAAAGATCTCTTACTCTGGAGGCTCCCACACCAACGTACATCTCAACAAAGTCGGAGCCCGATATTGAG
>JAGCLY010000092.1 GCA_017646745.1 Clostridia bacterium | reverse complement strand
TGATTCCAGATCGATTTCTATGCCCACGTCATAGCCGAGAGGTATCTGCAGACAGCTGAAATCATTTTCAGTCAGATTTCCTATTCCAAGCATGGTGGTCAGAATAAATTTCGCCGCACCGCTTGTAGATGCACCTCGCATAAGGTCGGGATAATTTTCTCTTAAATGCTCCTCGATCTCGGGGTGGACGGTGCCGATAACGAGATTGTCCTTATACTCGGGGTAGCTCTCCAGCACCTCTGCCAAAATTCGGCATGCCTCGTATCCACGCTCGCCCTCGTTCTTTATCTCTACGATAAACATAAGGTCGGGGTTAGACTCGTAGAACTCCAAGAACAGCTGCTCCACCGTTGCAATCTGCAGGCCTGCGGATTCTATGTCCTCTGCATCACGGTATATTCTCTCGCCGTTCTCATTTTCAAAATAATAGCCGAAGTTGTAGCTTTGAAGCTCCTCTAAGGTCATGTTCTCTATGTAGTGGCGCTTGCTTGTGTCCTTAATCAGCTCACGCATCTCATCGTAGGAGATATCTCCGTTTATATTGCAGGTGCGGTCGACGTAAGAATCGTGGTTATACACCAGATATCCGTCCTTAGTCAGGTACAGATCGCTCTCGATTATATCCACACGGTATTGGTTTACCGCCGCTCGAAATGCCAGCATTGTGTTTTCGGGATTGTTCTCGCCTCCGCCACGGTGTGCGGCAATCATAGGCAGACCCTCTCCCACAAGGAAGGGATTTGATTCAACCTTCTCAGGTGGCATCAGGCTTACCGCCGTAATGAATATTGCGACAATAAGGGTAATTATTACAAGTACTCGAAGCAGCCTCATATTCCTTCTCCTTTTGTTATTTTATAAAAGCACCTCTGCCGCCGCTATTATCGACAGAGAATAGTTGTCAATTTTATCACGGCCGTAGGCGTCGAGGAAGCGCTCTTCATATCGCTTAGCCTCGCCCTCTGTCATTTTGCCGTGTATCATCAGGTTAAAGCCCATAGACCACCTACCCCAGAACAGGTCGATATGCCTATCTCCCAGCCCTGCGTGATCCAGGTCGATAAAGCCGGAGAATTTCCAGCCGTCAAGCATTATATTCGGCAGACAGTAGTCGCCGTGGAGCAGCACCTCGTTTTTTAGCAGAGATCTGCCCTCGCATAGCACTTTGTAGGCCTCCTCGCCCGACCGATAGCCAAAGCTGTCGGGAAAGTGCTCCTTGTTGTAGTTATCGCTGAAATAATTGGCCTTTGCCCTCGCCAGATATTCCTCTATCCGCATTATAGGGCAGTCGGATGCCTCTGTTTCATGCAGGGCACGCAGCCTTTCTGCCAGCAGGTCGCACAGCCGCCCCGGCTCGTCAAGATATTTTGCCTCGGTGCAGTCCTCGCCTGCCACCGCCCGTGTTAAAAGAAGGTCACCTTCAGCCGAAAGGTAGCTAAGCATCTCTGCGCCTAGCCCTTTTTTATAAAAATACTCGGTCATCAACGCCTCTCTTTTAAGCGTGCCGGCCTTGGCAGACTTAAGATAGTACCCGCCGTCACGGTCGATATAGTACACCCTTGCCTCGGCGGAGCAGGAGCTGTCATAAATCCTCGCCCCACGGCATATCCTCGCCATCTCATTCGGCAGAGCAATGGGAATGCATGAAATTTCGTTTTTTTTCATTTTGTTTTACTTTTAGAATTTAATTTTGTTAGTTTTCATCTCGCCGTACAGCATTTTTGCCAGGTAATGCACGTTTGCCGATCCGATGCCCATGGCGTTACCCATCACACATACGGCGATCTGTCTTTTTTTATCGAATATTACAGATGATCTGAAGGTTCCTGCGCCTCCCACGTGCCAATGTCGGTTGGACTTTTTATAGGTGTGCCAGCCAATGCAGGTTGCGGTATTGCTGTGAGGTGAAACCGATTCCTCGCACCGCCTGTGAGCCTTGGTTATATAATTCTCTCGGCTGGTTAACTGCAGGGTGAGATAGTGCATCATATCCTCTATATTGCTGACAAGTCCGCCTCCGGCAATATATGGGTTATCTTTATTCCATTTCCAATAGTCGTATATCCTGTTTTTTCTCACTGCCGGTGGATTTCGCTGTTCCGGGTTGCACAATACGGTCGTATTCTTCATTCCCAGGCTTTCGTGGACAAACTCCTCTATCATCTCGGCAATGGGACGCCCCGCAGCCCTCTCTGCCACGACGGCAAGAATAGCGTATGCGAAATCAGAGTAGCCGTATGCCGCCTTCATCGGTTTGCGCCGTCTGCCAAGGCAGGAGATAACACTCTCGGTAGTGCAGCCGTCATATACGTTTCTCCTTGCGTAGCCGTGTTTGATAAGGGCGGGCAGAATAATCTCCACAGGGGTCAGATTTTTATACCCCGAGGTGTGGGTCAAAAGGCGGTAGAGCGTGGGATAATCTCCGTTTGGAAGATCAATATAGTCGCTTACTCTTTTCTCGATATCCAACAACCCCTTTTCTTGAAGATGCAGTATAAGGTGTGCGGTTACGGTCTTGCTGATAGAGCCTATATCGTATTGCAGAGGCTGATCGGGACTGTGGTTTCCGAACAGATAGACCTCGCCCTTGCGGTACAGACCTACGGTAAGCGAATATTTGTCACTTATTCCGAGGTAGCCGTCTATACAGGCCTTTACCTTAGGGCGAAAGGCATCTTTTTCTAATTTAATCATAATTGTGTTTCATGCTTCAAGATTGATTTTATTTTTTCTCGCCTTGATAATCCTCTTTGTGCTATCCTCGATAAGCGTCAGCGCAAGAATGATGGCGAAGAGAATATTTACGTCACTGACTCCCAGCGTTCTTATGAGATCTGCAGGGCACTGGAATGCATACAGACCAAAGCTGATTGCGCCGAGATAGCTCATCCACCTACTCCTCACGTCAAGCTGGAAGCTCAGGTAAACCAGGGCGGGGTAGAGCAGAAGGTCGAGCATCATCTCAACCCATTTTACACCTGCGTATTCTACGTCACCGAGGCCGAAAAATACGATAGTTAGACAGGACGCAGCAACTAAAGCGAGGGGCGGTATTACAGGCCAGTTTTTCTTCAGCTTAAGGCTCGGCACATAAGCCAGCAGAATACCCAGCGACAGCTCGGAGAATGCACGGATCTCTCCCTGCGGATAGCAGATGGTGAAGAATTTCAGCGCCGTTGCCGTAAGGCATATTGCCGCCGTTATCAGAAGGAAAATATTGTCCCTCCTTACCCATAGCCTGAGCATGTAGTAAAAGACCAATGCTATTATCATGCTCTTAACGTACCATAGGTATCCAAATGGGTTAAACCCGCCCTCAAGAATGCTGTTAACGCTATTGCACACAAGGGCAATCACCGTAGGTATCATCAACGGACGAAGCTTGTCCCATAGCATTCTGAAAAGACCGCTTTTCAGCTCGTCATCTCTGTGTTTTTCAAGATATGTTGCAAATAAAAATCCGCTCAGCACGAAGAAAAATTCCACCGAAACCCGTCCGGGCCCCATATAGGGGCCTCGGTAGATAAACAGACTGTGGCTCTTCAGCACGTTGATGGCAAGGATAAAGCGGTACAGATCTATCAGTCCGTTTCTGCCTCTAGGTGCGTTAGGAGTTATTCTTAAGCTTTCGGTTTTCATTTGTCAAGCAGGTATACTCTTACCTCGTAGGGGCGAAGGGTAGCCGACTTGCTATCCTCGTAGTTGCAGAGCATGCACTGTGCCTTTGAGAGATCAAAGTCTGCGGGAGCTTTTACCTTCATATCCTTGTCAGAGAAGGAGCAGAGCACAAGCAGCTTCTGTCTCTTATCCTCACGGGTGTAGGCATAGAGCTTGGACGAGCCCTTGAAATGCTCTACGTAGTTACCGTGTCTTACGCAGGACAGTGTCTTACGAAGCTTGATTGCCTTGCGGTAGAAGTTAAGCACAGAGCTGGGATCCTTCTCCTGATCTGCAACGTTGATTTCCTTGTAGTTTTCGTTTACGTAGAACCAGGGCTTGCCGGTGGTAAAGCCTGCGTTTGCTTCGCTCGACCACTGTACGGGGGTTCTTGCGCTGTCACGGGAGCCGTTCCAAAGGGTCTTAAGACGCTTTTCCTCAGGTCTGTTGGTGCCGATGTTGTTGTACTGCCATCTGGTCTGCACGTCCTCGTACATATCGGCTCTTTCGGGATACCAGTTGGTCATGCCGATCTCCTGGCCCTGATATACGAAGGGGGTGCCCTTTAAGAACATATACATTGCGCAGAGCATCTTTGCGCTCTCCGCCTGGAACTTCTCGCTGCCGTAACGGGAAACCATTCTGGGATGGTCGTGGTTCTCGATGTAGAGCATGTTCCAGCCCTTGCCCTCCAGACCGTTCTGCCAGCCGGAGAAGGCACGCTTCATCTTACGCAGATTGAAGGGCATATGTCTGAAATCGGTGAAGAAACAGTCCGCCTCCTGGGTCTTGAACTGTATCATCATATCCAGCACCTGGCTGTCGTCCTCTGTGATGTATTCAAGAGCCTTCTTAGGAGAAACCATAGGCGCTTCGGCAAGAACCATTGCATCGTAATGATCGAACACGTCTCGTCTGAACTCTGAGAGATACTCGTAGAGATGGGGGCCGTGGTTAAACAGGAAGATACCCTTGGATGCGGGCATAATATAGTCGTTGGGAAGTCCCTCAGCCTTGGAAATAAAGGTGATAACGTCCTCTCTAAAGCCGTCAACTCCCTTGTCGAGCCAGAACTTAAGGATCTTCTTTACCTCCTCTCTTACAAGAGGATTGTCCATATTAAGGTCTGCCTGCTGAATAGCAAAGAGATGCATATAGTATTCCCCTCTTACCTCATCCCATGCCCATGCCTTGCCCTCAAACAGCGAGTCCCAGTTGTTGGGAATACCACCGTTCTTCTTTGCAGGTCTCCAGATGTAGTAGTCGGTGTAGGGCTCAATTTTCTGACGGCTCTTCTTGAACCATTCGTGCTCGGTGGAGGTGTGGTTTACAACCAGGTCCATAATAACCTTCATGCCTCTTTTGTGTGCGCCGTCCAGCACCTTTTGGAATGCCTCCATACCGCCGAACTCCTCGGCTATGTCAAGGTAGTCAGATATGTCGTATCCGCAGTCAACTCCGGGCGAGGGATAGAGGGGTGAGAACCATATACCGTCACAGCCCAGCGACTTGATGTAATCAAGCTTCTCATATACGCCGTGCAGGTCGCCCATGCCGTCGCCATTTCCGTCCTTAAATGATCTGGGCCAGATCTGGTAGAACACCATATCCTTGTACCATACCGTATTCTTGCTCATGATTTTTCTCCTATCTTTATGTTAAATGTAAATAATTGATTGCAAAATGTTAATAATTAGCCTTCTTCCAGCTCAAAGCTGTCGAGATTGCCCTCTACTATTGTCAGCATACCCTTTTGGCCGACCTTCAGCTCAAGGTAGTATTCCTCCGGCACACGAAGCTCAAGGCTCTCGCCGCCGTCGGTTTTGAATATAATAAGGAAGGTCTTTTCGCTCTTGGGTAACAGATAGCTGCCAACCATGCCGGTGCCGCATACCATGTCCAGAATCTCTGCGTGCATTGTGGTTACCTCGGCCTCCTCAGCGAATTTCTTTTCTGCGTATTCCTTGGCCTCCTTGTCATACTTTGCCTTGTTCTTTTTTAAATCATAAATTACTGTAAAAACAATTATGGCTATCATAGCCACGAATATTATTGCGCCCAGCGCTAAAGCCTGTTCGGTTGTCATAATTTTTCTCCTATAATATATTTATTTATCACTTATATTTGCTGTAACGTCGGGATATTAATCGAAGTAGTAGAAAATGCTGTGTTTATAGTTATAGCATAACATACTTATTGCGTCGATCTCTGCCTTTTTGTAGATTTCCTCGTCAACAAACAGCGAGACTTCGTAACCGTAGGTCACGCTTTTAAATTTGACAGCTGCGAGACTCTTTTGCTTTCCTTGTATTTTTCATGTTCTCGGGCAAGTCGCTCGCTGTCAGTCCTAATCTTTCTTTCTAGCTCTCTTTTACCCGTGTATTCGTTATAGTCGTACAGATTTTTGTCTATTATCCATCTCACCAGTATAATAGCCGCTACAATACCGGCGGCAATACCGAAGAGGAGTATCGCCCTTTGTGCCTCAGTCATAATAGCTCACCTTAACTATATTTTCATTTTGACGTGCTCGATTCCTTCCTCCAGAAATACATCGGACACCGTTTTAAATCCGAATTTCTTATAAAATCCTTCGGCGTGCTTTTGCGCGTGAAAGCTTATTTTTTCGCAATTAAACTTATCCTTCACAACAGGTAGCGACAGCTCCATCAGCCGTCTGCCAAGACCCTCGCCATGCCTTACGGTTAGAAATCTGCCGAGGTGAATTTCTCCATCGACCATAAACGCACGCATATATGCGACCACCTTGTCATTTTCCCACAAAAAGCAGTGCATACTGTCGTAATCCACACCGTCAAAGTCACGGCAGATTATGTTCTGCTCCATCAGGAATATCTCCTGTCTAGCCCTGACGATTTCGTATAGCTCACGAGCCGAAAGCTCGCTAAAAAGCTTTGATTTAAATATCATTTTTTCTCCTTATAAGGTGTATCATGAATCGATATTCGCAAACTCGAATCATGATTTCTTGATTCGCTCCATGAATTGAATTGCCGTGTTCTCCTTATGCCCCACGGGGCAACTCATGCCATCGGCAATTAATTGTCAATCCGTCGTGTAAGACACACCACACTTTCCACGTGGGTGGGGACTCCAAAAGTTCTCATTTTTGCTTGCAACACATTTTATTTATCATAAAATCAAGAAGATTTTTCTCTTCTCTTGGCAGTTCTCTTTTACCTTTGTTTTTGAAAAGCAAGAACAATTCATATAATCCCAAAAACAGAAAAATCAAAACAATAACAGGTGACAAAACAATACCACCAAGTATGTAACCAATCACTTCCATAACTTTTTGGAACTTGGTTCTGTTTTTGACTTCATTCCAAGGAATAGTGATTATCTCCCCCTCAATAAGACAACCGCCGTTTTCATCGGCAGACATGTGAGCCTGATAGAAAACTTGACCACCGTGATTGCCGTCAATACGCAAATTGAATGCATTTTCAGATTGCTCAATTAATAAATTTGCTTTTCCGGCTTCTTCATGTATTCTCACGCCAAAGCAGTGAGGGTCTAACATACTATGAAAGGCAAATGTGCGTTTCTTTTTCATGACATATTTTCCTTCGCAGTGGTGATGGATTTTACAAGCATACGACGGATTACACCGCATTCTTGTAAAAGTTCTTTTGAAATTTGTTCGCCTATCGCGTTTGAATCTACGAGCATTTCGATCCAATATTCAGTTTCGCCGCACTCTTTGAGGGCGATATGAAACTTATTGATAAAATCGGCTTTGCTTGCCGCATAGTTAGCTTCGTGAATATTTGCACCGATAGAAGTGGCACTTCTTACAATTTGATTAACAAGCACGCCTCTGCCTTTGCGAGTATCTACATCGTCACAGACGGAAATTATATGTAAGGCAAGAGCTTTTGCTCTTGTGCGTAATTCCGAATCTTTCATAGGGGTTCTCCTTTTGAATTGTTGGTGAAGTTACTCGCTCTCGCTTGTAGTGAAGTTGTTCGCTTCACTCACAGTGAAGTTTTGCTTGTTTTACTCGCAAAGTGAAGTTAAGTTCGCCCTAAACTACTACTCACTTGCGCCGCGTGCGGCGCAAACTTCACTTCGGCGGCAGCCGAAACTTCACTGCTTGCAACTTCACTCGCCGCAGGCGAACTTAGTTGTCGAGTCGTCGTGTGAGACACACGACGGACTCGACGTGTCCTGTCATGGGGAACAGATCAAAAGGTGTTACCTCATTCCCCTCATAGCCGAATTTCTTTAAGATCACCATATCTCTAGCCAGCGTTGCGGGGTTGCAGGAGATGTAGACGATCTTTCTCGGCGAGAGGGAGGTTATATGCTCGATAAGCTCCTCGGTCGTTCCGCCTCTGGGCGGGTCAAAGATAACGATGTCAGGCTTGATTTTCTCGCCTCTGATTCGCTCTGCAGGCTCGAGGATCTTCTTTGTGTCGCTTGCATCGCCTGCATAGAAGGATGCGTTGAAGATATGATTTATCTCTGCGTTGAACTTGGCGCACTCGACTGCGCTCTCTACGATCTCAACGCCGATAACCTCCCCCGCCATGTCTGCCATGGACAGACCGATAGAGCCTGCGCCACAGTACAGGTCTAGCACCAGGTCGTCCTTTGTGGGATTTGCTAGCTCCTTTGCCTTTGCATACAGCAGCTCTGCCGCATCGTGGTTTACTTGATAGAACGAGGGGGCGGTTATCTTGAGTGCCACGTTGCCAAGGGTGTCGAAGATGTAATCTCTGCCGTAAAGGGTAAGAAAACGCTCCCCCAGAATGATATTCGTATTTTCCTTGTTAATATTAAGGAGAATTCCCACCAGCTCGGGGAAGCTCTCGTTCAGCCTTGCCACCAGCCTGTCGGAGTGGGGAAGTGTGTCACCGTTTATAACTAAGGTAAGCAGCACCTCGCCGCTGATCTCTCCTCGGCGCAGATATATGTGCCTGATAAGTCCCTCGCCGCTCTGCTCGTCATAGACCGAAATGCCGTTTTCGGCAAGAAAAGTACGTATTGACTCAATAATTCTGCCGAAGATCTCGGGTGCGAGAGGGCAGTCTGCCGCCTCAGTCACTCGGTGACTCTTGGGGGCATAGAATCCGATAACATATCTGCCATCCTTGTCACAGCTGACAGGGTACTGTGCCTTGTTGCGGTATTCCTTTTCACAGGGCGAGCCAACGATAGGCATTATTTTTACCTCATCAAGGCCGCTTTTCTTGAAGATCTGTCTTACCGACTCCTCTTTAAGGTTCATCTCGTGGCTGTAGGACAGGCACTTGTAAGCGCAGCTGCGGCAGGCGGTGTTGTTACATCGACCCTCGGTACGCAGATCTGAGGATTTTATCAGCTCTTCAACGCGTCCAACCGAGTAGGATGAGCCCACCTTTATTATTCTTATTTTTGCAATATCTCCCGGCACCGTACCCGATACGAATACCACTGCGCCGTCAATCTTGGCAACGCCAAAGCCGAGATTTGTTATATCTACGATCTCGCTTACCACAAGGTCGTTCTTCTTTAATTTCATAAATTCACCCATTTATGTCAACAAAAGTTGACAAATTTATATAAAATCTTCCTTAAAGCTGTTTCTGTACTCCTTTGGAGTTATACCAAAAGCAGATTTAAACGTCTTGGCAAAGTAGGACGCATCGGTAAATCCGCATTCCTCTGCAATCTCTGCAGCGCTCTTGTCACTAAGCTCAAGCATACGCTTGGCATTCTTAAGACGGTAGGCAATGATATACTGCCTGAGCGTCATGCCCTTTCTCTCCTTCAGCATACGGCTAACGTAGAAGGGGTGGTAGCCGAAGATTGCGCCGATCTCGGTGTTGGATATCTCGTCGGATACGTTTGCTCTGATATAGTTGTCAAGCTCCTCTACCATGTGTGTGGGCAGGGAGTTCTCATCCGAAGCCTCAATTATCTTTAACAGCACCAGCTTGAACATTGCTGATATCTGGGCTCTGTAATGTCCCTCTGCTGAGGTAAAAATGTTGCTTATTCTGAGGAACAGATCTCGCTCTGCCTCCATATCGGGGAGTAGAATGTGCTTGCCAAGCGGCCCCTCAATACCTTTCTTGTGGCAGAGTGCTTCGTTATAATCTGCCAGCGCCACAGGCAGCAAACGTTCTGTCTGCTCGGTATAGTCGTCATAAGGGTCAAAGGTCACTACCACAGCCCTCAGATACTTGCTTTTAAGCTTGTAGGGCACACCTGCAGGAATGTACAGCAGATTTCCGGGCGCCAGATGGCCAAGCTTTTCTCCACCCACAACGGCGGTCAGCTCGCCCGACACTATATATATCACACGGCAGTCGTAGCCAACGCACTCGTCTGTGCGATTGATTTTTTCATATAATGATACCGATCTGATCACCGGATTAAGTCTTGTATATTCCATTTTTTTTGCCTCCTGAAGCAACAATCGTATAACTTTCCATACTAATTTTACCACGGGCTGAATTTAAAATCAACAAAATTCATAAAAAAATAATATAAAAAATGTAAATAAATAAAGAAAATGTATTGATTTTGGTCGATTTTATGGAAAAATAAAAAAATCTTAAAAAAATTTCAAAAACATATTGACAAAAGGAGAAAAAGATAGTATAATATACAAGCTGAGCAAAGCAAGGCCCGTTGGTCAAGCGGTTAAGACGTTAGCCTCTCACGCTGAAAACATGGGTTCGATTCCCGTACGGGTCACCACAATATAACCAGTCGAATATTTCGGCTGGTTATTTTTTTATTGTGGTGATCCGTACGAAGGAATCAAACCCACTCACACTTTGCAAATTAAGCATATCAAATCTATGATTTGCTTATCTTGAAAATCATTACCTGTGCGAATCGGGTTCGAAACATTGCTTCGCCGCTTCCGTGTCGGAAGCCTTGTAGGGCGAAGCAAATTCCCGTACTATAGTACTATAATTGATGTTTTTTTATATTTTAAGCTCAAAGACGGTACTAAAGCCACTCCCCGTTATTTTTATTTCTTGGTTACATAAAAAGAAGTCCCGATGAACTTCCGTTTGGGGTTCATCGGGATTATTGTTATTTGTGTATTTGTAGAAGATGTGTATCTTATCTTCATGAAGAACTATACGTTCCACCAGATGCTCTATCAGTGTTCTCGGCTCGAATGCAAGTGCATCCATTATGTGGGCTTCAATGTCTTCCTTCGTTAACTTTCTCTCAAGCTTACATTCCTCAGCGGCAATCCTCATATTGACCTCTGCAAGCGAGTTTTCAAGCTCGTTCATCCTCGCCTTTGTGGTTGAGGTGATGATGCCTTCTTCAATTGCTTTCATTATGTTATCAAGGGATTTTTGAAGCTTTTCCCTTTCTGCAATAAGTAGATTAAGAATGCTCTGCTCTTTGGTTATCTGCTCGTTGAGTTTGACTATCTCCTCTGCAAGCAGTGAAATATTTTCTGGAGTGTTCAAAAGCCTGAGTGTTGTATCAATCACAAGTTTTTCAAGTCGCTCCTTTCGAACACTGTTTTTTCTGCAGCCACGGAAACGCTTTTTGTTAGAGCAAGTGTAGTAAAATTTCATTTCACCGTTTTTTGCCGTTCCGCTGTCGCCATTGATCTTCATACCGCATCTGCCACAGTAGAGCTTACTTTTCAATAGAAATTCCGTATTACGACTGTTCGAGCCAAGCTTATTCTTTGCCATCATCCGTTGTACTTGGTTAAATATTACCGGATCAACTATCTGTGGATACATATTTAAGTAAACCTCGCCGTCATATCTGTAAACACCAGTGTATTTTTCAAGCTTGAGAATCTTGAATAGCGTGCTCTGGTATATAGGCTTACCGTTATAGAAAATACCACGTTTGTTAAGCTCGTCAAGAATCTCCCTAACGCATTTTCCCGATACGTATAGGTCAAATATTAACCTTACCACCGCTGCTCGCTCCTCATGAATGAGGATTTTTTTATTTTCCACCCTATATCCATAAGGTGGTCTGCCGCCAAGAAAGTTTCCTTTGCGTCGGCTTTCCTGTTGACCTCTCCTTACCTTTTGTGCAAGCTCAACCGAGTAGTATTCCGAAAGACCTATAAGCACGTTTTCAAGAAGAATACCGTCAAGGTTTTTACTTCCGTCAATATTGACCGAAGTTCTCTGCGTTGCCGAAATAAGAATGATTTTGTTTTTAGATAGCCTCTGCTTGTTTAATGCTATCTCAACAGAGTTTCTTCCAAATCTGTCAAGAGCATAAACCAAAACTATGTCCCATATTGGATTTTTGTCAGCATCAGCCAACATCTTTTGAAATGCGGCTCTGTTATCGTTAGTACCTGTAGTAGCTCTGTCTATGTACTTGTCCACGATAACAATATCGTTCTGTGCCGCAAATTCGTTACATACACGAAGCTGACCTTCAATTGACTGCTCGGTCTGCTTCTCACTTGAATATCTTGCATAAATTACTGCTGTTTTCATTAGTTTTACCTCCTAAATAATTAAATTGTTTTTTATTTTTCTTTCGGCAGGAGCAACCAAAACGAGAGCACCCAAAGTTGTCAAGGGATTAGGCGAAAATATTGTATTTGATTACCCCTTTTTTGAAGTTTTCAGCAATATTTTCACCCCCTTGACAACGACGGTGATTTCGTTTACGCTCCGCCAGGCGAAAGATAAATCAGTTCGCCTTTTTCATTTGTCTTATTACCTCGGGACTGACTTCACCAATATATACACCATCCCTGAAGCAAGAGAAATTATCAAACAAAAGTAGTTTTCTGTCCTCAAGTCCAATAGTGCAAGCTACGTCGTCATCAAGTATATCCGAGATAAAATATGTTGGTGTGTTCTTGGAGTAAAAGATCCTCTCACCTGACTTTTCAATGTACTTCATCAGATATGCCTTTGCATGATCAAGATCATTTTTATTAAGCGGTGAGAAATCATTTCTTCCAAACCGTTCTGTAAAATAAGTATTCTGTTTTGTAATCTGCATTTGGTGGGTTTTAGTACTGTAGTCCTTCTTATCCACAAGCTCGCCTATCATCTCGGGAATATAGAAAATACCATGAAAATGTAAACGATTGTTAGTGGGAGAGCGCTCCCAAACGCCTATTATCACCCATTCGCGCCTTAAAACAAGCTTTTTGAATGCATTGGATAACTTCTTTCTGAAACTGTCTTCCGTATGTTTTTTATCGTCATAAGTAAACGTGCAGAAATAGTTCCATTGACCCAAATTTATCTTTCTCGCAAGACGCATTCGCCTTACTATTAAATTCCTCATTTTACGTTCCATCTGTGCCTTTACGTATTCGGCTACCTTTTCTTTACTTTCAAATTTTTCTTCCATAGCATTAATTATTCTTTTTACTTGTTCTTTACGTTTCTTTTCATTAGATTCCTTATACGTTTTTTCAAATTCTTCTTTTCTTTCTTCCTGTTCGAGGCTATAAATTACATCCTTTTTCTTCTGATTTTGCTTCTTACTTTGAGGTATGGCAATATAGTGACTGCCATCGGAATAAACTTTAGCTCCTCGAAAAGCCATTAGTTCACCTCCTCATCTTCTCCATAAAGATAATGATGCTGCATCATCTTTATCAAGCAAAGGATAAGTGCGGCTTCATCTTCGCTACTGAGATTATTGAGATCTATCTCGTGATCGCACATAATTTCAAGCTCTTCCATGTGTTTCCTCCTTTTTGAATTTTTATTTTTTTAAACAGAAAAACTCGCTGCCGGCTATGCGAAATTTCCTTGTCCATAAAAAGCATAACAAATAAATTTTCGGGTTACAACTGACGTGATCGGACACTTTTGGTCAATTACTGGAGACTTTTGTGCCATTGCTTTTCGCAAGTGACCGCCAACAATTACGATTTATTACAAAACCGCCTTGTATTTCACACCTAACAATTTAATTCTAACGGTTAACCACACACTATCGTTGTGTAATTAAAAAAATCATGAGAATATTTTTAACCCGATTATACAGGTTAAAGGTGCAAGATTCTTTCACCTTTAAAAAATAATTTCGTTTTTTCGAACTGATTATAGCGGTTAACCCTGACAAGTTTTGTCACCTTTAAAAATTCTTTTCAAAAAATGTTTAATTGTGTAAATCTTCCTGCTGTGAAAACGATTATAAAGGTTAAACCGGACAACTTTTGTCCAGATTAAAAACTTTTTCTGAAAAATTTACTTTTTTGATTAGGATGCCCGAAAGGGTTATGGAAAAAAGCCTGAACCAGGCATCGTGGCTGCAATATGGAACACTGTATAAAACAAAAAACTCCTTGAATCGGTCTGAACCGAAGCAAGGAGTTTTTCTATATAACATTTTACGATTTTATTTAATTCTTCATTATCTGCTACTTACTGCAAACATTAACCGCTATAAAGGAGAATACGACGATTTCTCCTATTACGATTACGAAGTCTTTTTCGGGGAAGCAAGCTCCGACGTGAAAAAACTTCGTAAAGCTAACTAAAAAACAAAATAGGGATAGGGCTGACACAAAGGTTTTAACAACGCAACTTTT
>JAGCLY010000091.1 GCA_017646745.1 Clostridia bacterium | reverse complement strand
ATTCCCGAGCTCAACGGCAAGCTTATCGGCTCTGCTCAGAGAGTTCCTACCTGCACCGGTTCTACTACTATCCTTGTAGCAGTAGTTAAGGGTCAGAACATCACTAAGGACGGCATCAACGCTGCAATGAAGGCTGCTTCTAACGAGTCCTACGGTTACAACACCGACGAGATCGTTTCCTCTGACGTTATCGGTATGAGATACGGTTCTCTCTTCGATTCCACCCAGACCATGGTTGCTAAGATCGACGAGGATACCTATCAGGTACAGGTAGTTTCTTGGTACGATAACGAGAACTCCTACACCAGCCAGATGGTTAGAACTATCAAGTACTTCGCAGAGCTTGCATAAGATATCTGCCTAATATCCATATAAAAAAGAACTCGCCTTGGCGGGTTCTTTTTTATTAAAAAAACTACTGTTTTATTGACAAAAGCTCTATTATATGATACCATAAAGATGGAATATTGGATACACCTTGCTTTTTTGTATATTATAAACAATTTTCATTTTCAAATTTGTGCAGGTATACAATTCGTAAAAATAGTGTGTTAAAATATTGACAATTATTCTATTTTGTGGTACAATATAAATACCGAAAGGGAGTAGAACGTTGCGTGTAGCAACGGTACACATCGTCATGACGGCAGCTCGAGATGCCCGATGTGTACGATCAATAGATTTTTCAAGACTTTCAGTGTGTGTACCACACTGGGAGTCTTTTTGCATAAAAAGAGGCTTTCTTTCGTAAATTAGTTATTGATAAAATTTTATATTTAAAAGGAGGATTGTTTATGCATCCTATCGTAACAGCAATTATAGTTGTATTGGCAATCGGTGCGTTTCTTCTTGCTGCCGGTTACCTGAAGGCGCCCCCCGACACCGCATACATTATTTCGGGTCTGGGTAAGAAGCGCATCCTTATCGGTAAGGCCGGCTGGAGAATGCCTTTCTTCACCCGTCTTGATAAGCTTTGCCTCGGCGTTATGCAGGTTGACGTAAAGACCAGCGAGGCTGTTCCCACCAACGAGTTCATCAACGTTACCGTTGACGGTGTTGCCAACATTAAGATTTCTTCCGATCCCGAGCTTCTTAAGCGTGCTGCCGAGGCCCTTCTTGGCAAGACCCGCCAGGAGATGGTTACTCTCGTAACTCAGGTTCTTGAGGGTAATATGCGTGAGATCGTGGGCTCTGTAGGTCTCAAGGAAATGGTTCAGGACCGTCAGGGCGTTGCCAAGAAGATTACCGAGAACGTTGTTCCCGATATGGAAAAGCTTGGTATCGAGGTTGTTAACTTTAATATCCAGAACTTCAAGGATGCCGCAGGCACCATTGAGAACATGGGTATTGATAACGTAGAGCAGATCAGAAAGAATGCTCAGATCGCTAAGGCTAATGCTCAGCGTGATATCGCTATCGCTACCTCTAATGCACAGCAGGAGGCTAATGCCGTTAAGGTTGAGGCAGAGAAGAAGATAGCAGAGCAGGATGCTGCTCTTGCAGTTCAGCAGGCAGAGATGAAGGTTCGCGCCGATACAAAGCGTGCACAGGCAGATGCGGCCTACTCCATTCAGCAGGAGGAACAGCGTAAGACCATTGAGATTGCAAGAACCAATGCCGACATCGCTCGCCGTGAGAAAGAGGCAGAGCTTAAGGAGAAGGAAATTGCTATCAAGGAGCGTGAGCTTGATGCTGAGATCAAGAAGCAGGCAGATGCTATGAAGTATCAGTCCGAGAGACGCGCAGAGGCAGATCTTATTAAGCGCCAGCGTGAGGCAGATGCTCTTGCGTACGAGGCTATTAAGGAGGCTGAGGCTAAGAAGGCCGAGGCAGATGCTCTCCGTTATGCTATGGAGCAGGAGGCAGAGGGTATTCGTGCCAAGGGTCTTGCAGAGGCTGAGGCTATTGAAAAGAAGGCGGAGGCACAGAAGAAGATGGGTGAGGCTTCCGTACTTGAGATGTACCTTACCGCTCTTCCCGAGGTTGTTAAGAACGCTGCTGCTCCTCTTGCACAGACCGATCGCATCGTTATGTACGGTGATGGCAACTCCACCAAGCTTGTTGGTGACGTTATGAACAGCACCAGCCAGATCATGGAGGGCATGAAGCAGTCCACAGGCATCGACCTTGGCTCTCTCCTCGCAGGATTTGTTGGCGGCAAGGCAGCTTCCTCTCAGCAGAGCGCTGAGTAAGTGCATAGTGCA
This sequence comes from Clostridia bacterium, assembly GCA_017646745.1. Classification (GTDB taxonomy): domain Bacteria; phylum Bacillota; class Clostridia; order Oscillospirales; family CAG-272; genus UBA1740. The sequence continues at coordinate 1,148 of JAGCLY010000091.1, read as the reverse complement.
TAACCTGCTAATCAATGTATAAAACAAAGAAAATCCACCCTTTTTGGGTGGATTTTCTTGTATTTTTAGTAATTATTCAACCACAACGGTTCCGTCCTCTTCAACGGTAATTGTCATACCGTTCTTAACGTAATCGAGGAACTCATCACCGAGGTTGTCGATAACGGGCATCTTGATACCGTCAAGCCAAACGGATGCAAGGATAGAGCCTGCTGCCGCAAGAGAGTCGATAGACTTGGAGAAGAGCATACAAGCGGGCTGACGCTCCATTGCACATGCACAGTAGAGAACAAGACCGCCGGTAGTAGAGCCGATAGTCTGGGGAAGGCAAAGAGCAGAGCCGGCAAGGGGAAGCTTGTAGATCTCGGAGTTAGACTGGTCAGAGCACTTTACCTGCTTGTCACCAAACTGCAGACCCATCTGCATGGATGCAAGGGTGTTAAAGCCGCCGTGAGTAACAACTGCAGTTGCCTTTGCAGTACCGGGGGTAATAATTCTACCTTTAAATTTACGCATTATCACTTACCTCCCTTTGTAATTGCTACAAGGATCTCGTCATCAGAGAGATACTTTGCGCTGGTGTATGTACGAAGCTTGTTAGAGGATGTAATTACGGGCATCTTCTTGCACAGAGGGTTGTTCATGTACATAAGGGGGCAGATGTAGGAGGTAATAACACCACACTTTTCAAGTCTCTTTGCATATTCGGTCTTACCGAATTCCTTAAGTACAGCGGGAGCAGCGGTAAATACGGTAGGAATAACAACCTTGGAGTTGCCTGCCGCCTTAAGACCAGCCTCAACCTTGTCGGTCCAGCTCTTAAGCTGTTCAAGGCTCATGTGGGGACAACCCATAAAGCAAAGTTTGGGGGTTGCATCGGGATTCTTCCAGATAACGGGGTAGGAATCCTTTACTCTCTGAAGCTCGGTATCGTCGATAACGTAAACCTGTGCTCCCTCTGCTATGAGAGATTCACCGTGTACCTTTGCCTCGGGGGTGAGGTCGTGAATGTGATAGAGACCTACTGCGCCGTTGGAGGCGGTCGCCGCACCAAAGTCCTTAAGGTAGGTGCAAGCGGCATCGTTAAGCTCGCTTCAGAGATACTGATTAAGGCCGTAAACGTAGGGAACGTCCTCCATAACCTTCAT
>JAGCLY010000010.1 GCA_017646745.1 Clostridia bacterium | reverse complement strand
TGCTGGCCTCGGCCTTTCTCTTAGCCTCGGCTTCTTTTTTCTCTTCGGCCTTTTTGCTGGCCTCGGCCTTTCTCTTAGCTTCAGCCGCTTTTTTTTCTTCGGCCTTCTTGCTTGTGTCGATTTTTTTCTTAGCTAGGGAAGAAGATTTTGCAGGTGACTTTGTTTTCTTGTCAGCTTGCCCCGCGTCTTGATCGGAAGAAAGATCTTCGTGTGTAGAGTTGGTTTCTGTTATATCTTCATTTTGTATGGGGTTACTAATGTCAATAACCTGGTTGTTATTCTGATTAGTTTTAGGCATGATTTTCTCCTGTGCGTCACTGTGACATTTCTATGTGTTATCGCTCCTTACCAATGAAAAAGAGCGCCAACGTTCCCGGCCCGGAATGTGCTCCAATTACCGGTCCAACATCGGTTATTAGCCTGGCATTAATGCCGTAATTATCGTTTAATATTCGTTTTAGTTCGTTTGCATCGCGCAGACAATCTGCGTGCGAAATATAGGCAAGGTTAGATAATGCTCGATCAATATTCTCGTCGCCTTGCTTTGCAAGGGTGTTTATGGCTGTTTTTCGGCCTCGTACCTTTTGTCCGTTTATCAGCATTCCGCGTTTATCTACGTACAAAACCGGCTTTATTCCGAGCATGTTTCCGAAAAATGCTGTGGCAGGATTTATTCTTCCACCACGCGTTAGGTATACAAGATCGTCTACTGTAAACCGATGGCATATTTTATGCTTGATTTTTTCTGCATATTCTTTTGCTTCTAAAATAGATGCGCCTTGCTTCTTCTTTTCAATGACTATATCAATAAGCATGGCGATTCCTGCCGATGCGGCAAGAGTGTCTACACTCAGTATTTTTTGATGCGGATATTTATCATACAACAGATCTGTTGCAATTCGTGCTGAATTATATGTGTTGCTTAGTCCCGACGAGAATCCAAGGTATAGAATATCCTTGCCTTGTTTAAGCGCCTTTTCAAATTCTAAGGCAAAGGCCTCCGGATTTATTGCCGATGTTTTGGCAACCTCTCCCGTGCGCATTCTATGATAAAACTCTCTTGCGCTCATCTCACCATTTTTATACTCCCTGTCGTTTTCAAAGCGGAAGGAAAGGGGCAGTGAACGCACACCTCTCTGCTTTAGCATCTCATCGGACAGATCGCAGGAAGAGTCGGTGAATATAACGTAATCTTTCATTTTATTTTCCCCATAAGTAGATTTTGTTTACAAAGTAATTGTTTGCAAATTTGAGAAAATAAATCACTCAACTTATGAAAGAAATTTACATTTTTGTCCGTCGTGTATATAAACACACAGTAATTATACTATATTTATATTATTTTGTCAAGTTTTTACTTGCGAATATGTATTATCTGCCATTCTTGTGAAAGAGAAATCCGTTTCTTCATAATGAATAATTGTATTAATCACAAATAAAAAATGATTAAGTATTTTTTCGCTTAACCTATTGATTTTTTCTAAAATATATGGTATAATCTTTAAGCGCAAAAAAGTAAAAACTTTTGCTGCGCAAAGTTTAATAGGCAGAGGTATCGAAGCGGTCATAACGGGGCTGACTCGAAATCAGTTTGTGGATAACACCACACGAGGGTTCGAATCCCTCCCTCTGCGCCAATAGAAAAGAGCACTCATCATGAGTGCTCTTTTTTTATTGGTATAGTCGGTCAGGATCGAACACTGCACCAAGGTGGCGAGAGTTCGCATATTCTATGCAGCTGTAACAAGCTCGCTTATCTAATGCGAGTTTTGATATCTTCATCACAGCTGAATATCCATTTAGAAAAGGACACCCACAAGGAGTGTCCTTTTACTTTTTTTAGAAATTAAACTTCTTTCTGCCAACGTAAGAGGTGTGCAGAGCGTGGTGAGCTGCATGACAGCCGTACCCACCCTTGAAGTAGTTATCGTAAACCTCTTTGATAACAGGGTTGAGGTGAGACTTTCTCATCTCCATCTTGGTATCCTGGTCGTAGAGAGCCTTTGCTCTTACAGCCTTAAGGTCAACAGTATCACGAACGTGCTGAGGCTGGATAGGCTGACCGCCACCGTTTACACAACCGCCGGGACAACCCATGATCTCAACAAAGGTCCAATCTGCCTCGCCCTTTGCGATCTTGTCCATAACAAGCTTTGCATTAGCTGCGCCGGATGCAACGCAAACCTTAATATCCATACCTGCGATATTGTAGGTTGCCTCCTTAAGACCTTCTGTTCCACGAACCTCGTGGAATTCGATCTCGGCATTATCCTTGCCGGTGAGAACGTCGTTGGCGGTACGGAGAGCAGCCTCCATAACACCGCCGGTAGCACCGAATATAACTGCGGCACCGGTGTCAACACCAAGAGGACAGTCAAACTCTTCATCGGGAAGGGCAGTGAACTTGATGCCGGCTCTGCCAATCATTCTGGCAAGCTCACGAGTGGTAAGCGCAACGTCAACGTCAACGGTACCCTCTGCAGCAGACATATCATCTCTGCCTACCTCAAACTTCTTTGCGGTACAGGGCATAATAGAAACAACAAAGATATCCTTAGGATCATAGCCCATCTTTTCAGCCCAATAGGTCTTAATAAGCGCACCGCCCATCTGCTGGGGAGACTTACAAGAAGAAAGGTGGCCGATCATCTCAGGATAGTAGAGCTCACAGAACTTAACCCATCCGGGAGAGCAGGAGGTAATCATGGGGAGAGTACCGCCGTTGTTTACTCTATCAAGAAGCTCGGTAGCCTCTTCAACAATAGTGAAGTCTGCCGCGGTATTTGT
>JAGCLY010000090.1 GCA_017646745.1 Clostridia bacterium | reverse complement strand
CTGATAATTTCTCCACGCCTCAAGAATTTCTTCCTTAGTAGGCTTATTCTCAAATCTTACGAACACAGCCGCGGTATGACCGTCGGTAACAGGAACGCGAAGGCACTGAGTTGTAATAACAGGAGAGGTTGCGGGAACTATCTCACCATTTTCAACGCTTCCCCATACACGAAGGGGCTCACGCTCGCTCTTCTCCTCCTCGCCGCCGATGAAGGGGATAAGGTTGTCAACCATCTCGGGCCACTCGTTAAAGGTCTTGCCAGCACCGCTGATAGCCTGGTATGTGGTGGCAACAACCTCCTTGATGCCGTACTTCATAAGGGGTGTGAGAAGGGGAACGTAGGACTGGATAGAACAGTTAGGCTTTACCGCAATAAATCCACGCTTAGTGCCAAGGCGCTTTCTCTGTGCCTCTATAACCTCAAGGTGAGCGTCGTTGATCTCGGGAATAACCATAGGCACGTCGGGGGTCCATCTGTTAGCAGAGTTGTTGGAAACGACGGGGATCTCTGCCTTCGCATATCTCTCCTCAAGGGCCTTTGTCTCATCCTTGGACATAGAAACTGCGCAGAATACGAAGTCGCACAGCTCCTTTACCCTATCAATCTCCTCGGAGGAGATAATATCCATGTTAAGAATTCTCTCGGGGCAGGCAGACTGCATCTTCCATCTGCCGAGTATAGCCTTACCGTACTTCTGACCGGCAGAGCGAGGGCTTGCCACCAGGGCGGTGATCTCAAAATAAGGATGCTCGTTAAGGAGCATTATAAATCTCTGGCCCACCATACCGGTAGCGCCAACGATACCAACCTTAAGCTTATTCATAATTAAAAAACCTTGCTTTCTTATTAAAAATTTCTAATATATTTTAGCATATGAGAGTTCTTTAGTCAATGCTCTTTTTACGTTTTCAATAAATTTTGGCTCTAAATTTCGTTAAACTCGACATATTTAAGTTCTATATTATGCATTATGCACAATCGTGTCGCATATATTTTAGTAATATCAAACATAAAAAAGAGTGAAATTTGCAATCTTGCGCCAATTTTTGTCCCAAAAAATAAGCTACAAAAGATCAACATCAATGTCGAATATTGACAAATTATTAAAAATGTGTTAAAATACGGCGTCCACCAAATCGAACGGAGATTTTTATGAAAACCAAAGAAAAAGTAAAAAAGAACGGAATTCAGAACGAATCCGCTACAGCTAAGGTAGATAAAAACGAAAAATATGAAGGTATTATTGAATACGATACCCCTGCCTATAAGCCACGCAAAAGACGTCTGGGTGACAGATATGACGGTCGACGCCTGAGAACCCTGCCCGCAATGCATTACCTTGAGCCCTATCTTATGAAGGTAAGAGCAGACTCGCAGAATCAGTTTGAGGCCGAGCTTGATATTCACAACGCCGAGCTGTATCTCGCAGAGAAGAAAAAAGAGGGCTATACTGACATGAGCCTGCTCCACGTTATTCTCGCCGCCTATGTGCGTGTTGTTTGTGAGAGACCCGGTATCCACCGCTTTATCGCAGGTCAGAAGATCTACCACAGAAACAAGATCGAGTGTCTTATGACTATCAAAAAGGATATGACTCTTGAGGCGCCCGACACCTGTATCAAGGTTGAGTTTGACCCCAGAGATAATATCTACAACGTATACAAGAAATTCCAGAGGACTGTAATTGAGGCCAAAAACGAGGACGGCGACTTTGAATCTGTAGTCGGTAAGCTGGTTAAGCTGCCCGGCATTATTCTGCGCTCGGCAATCGGCATTCTTCGCTTTATGGATTACTTTGGCAAGCTGCCTAAGGCCTTGGCGAAGATCAGCCCCTTCCACGGCTCTATGATCATCACATCAATGGGCTCGCTGGGTATTCCGGCCATCTACCACCACCTCTATGACTTCGGCCATCTTCCTATTTTCGTTTCCTACGGCAGAATGTTTAGCCGTGAGGTTACCCTGCTTGACGGAACAAAGGAAAATCACCACTTTGTAACCTTTAAGGTAGTTACCGACGAGCGTATATGCGACGGCTTCTACTACGCATCCGCATTTAAGCAGATGATGCGTTACATCAACCACCCAGAGGCACTAGATAAGATACCCGAAACGGTTGTTGAGGACGTTGATTAAGAAAATTCGGAATTTGAAATTCGGAATTTATATAGAAAAATCGGCAGATTTGATCTGCCGATTTTTTGTTTTTAAGCCTTATTAATGATGCTGATGTTTTCGGGGTTGATTCCTGTCGTTTCATAAACAATGGTAAGAATCTGCGCCGCCTCTGCCGCCTGGAGCGACTCTGCGCTTACGATAACGCTTACAGCATCCTCGCTTATTATAGCTACGCAATCCTCAAAGCCCTTTGCCTTTACAAGCGTTTCGATATTAGCCTCGTTCTGGATATCAACGGCTATCTTGGATATCTTCTCCTGCGCTGCGGCCTTTGCCTCCTCGCTGGACTCGCCGGATTCGGTTACCATCTTAAGCACGTCAAGAGCCTCGTCGCGGGCCTGCTGACGGTCGAGGGCGGTGGAGGTGAAGTAATCCTGCTCGCTATTTGCATCACTACCGGTAGACGAGCTGTCCGAGTTGCCCTGGTCCATATTGTTGTCACCGAAGCCCAGCGAGCCTGCGGGATCATAGAACCAGCGGTAGTTAAGATAGACAGCAAGACCGATAAGCAGGGCGCAGGAGGCAACCACGATGCTTTTTGCCGCACGAGATTTGAAGAAGTTTTTGAGTTTTTCGTTTTTCATTGTATGTATCTCCCTTAAAATTTGTTACTCGATTAATACTATGAGGATATCATAGGAAAAATACCTGTTTATTAACGATTAAGCTTCTGAATTTCTATCCGATGAGAGCCGATGCCGTAAACCGACGACAGGCTGGAGGTTATCCTCTCACGCACGGATGCAGAATCCGCCCCCTCGCAGAGCACAAGAACGGCATAAACACGCTCCTCCCTGCTATCGGGGTCGTAGGTAATCATAACACGGCACTCCCCCACCCCCTCGATAAGAGAACACATCTGCGCCGT
>JAGCLY010000089.1 GCA_017646745.1 Clostridia bacterium | reverse complement strand
TTTCTGCCCTTGCCATCACAAATAAAGCCCATAAGAACCTGCGCTACCGCAGATCCGATGGTAAAGAAGAAGAGCGCGTCCGTTACTACGCCAACTGATGCCGCATTAAGCGCATCCGTCATACTGATAGACAAGCCCTCGCGGATAAAATGCTCTGCATATCCGTAGGTCATAATAACCTGGTAATCAAGGGTTAAAAGGAATCCCATATTTACGAAGGCAGAAGTAATATACAGCCATTTCAGCTGCTTATGACTAAATGCAAATTTAAGCGCATTTCCAAGGCCGCCCTGTGCATCTTCTGCTTTTTTATTTGTAGTAATCAATGCTCTTTCCTCATCGCTCATACGCAACCAACGCAGACGCGATTCAATAAACGCATCGGTTTCTCTTGATGATATCAGTGCAATAAAGCTACAAATCAAGCCAACTATCGCAGGAACAAAGAAAACGAGCCTCCACTGTGACGCCTCCTGCATAAGAAGCCTGCGTAAAAGCGGAATAAGCATTACGCCCATGTTTGCAACGAATTTAATAGACGAATAAATTCTTGCTCTATGCCTAGCAGGAGCGGTTTCCATTATGTAAACCACGTGCATATCGTGAGGAATAAAAAATTGCACCATGCACGCACCCATGAAATACAGCACGAGGTTGTTCGACAAAAAGATAAGAAAAAGCGCAAGGCTCATACCGAAGGTATTGATTACAAGGAATGTTTTTCTGCCAAGCTTGTCTGCCAGCGGTTTATAAAATAGGCAGACAACCTGGAAAGGTACAACAACCATTGACAGTATGTCAAGCATACCAACACTGCTCTGCCCGAATTTTGAAAGCAAATCATTTGCAATCTCGGTTTTCATAAGAGTACCGATCTGAGATGCAATCTCATCGGTCATATATATAAGGCAAATAACGAACACGAGCCATGCAAAGTAGCCTTTTCCCCTTGGCTTTACCTTTTCACGCTCCCACATTTCAATTTCACGTTGCCTAAGAAGCTCCTTAGTAAGCATCCTTTTCCTCCAAAGTTTAATATTTAATAAAATTATATCATGCACACGATACTTTGTCAATCTTATTATATTTTTGTTTTATATAAGTTACCTTACTGTGACAAAAATCGTCATTTTACCATAAAATAAACATAGGAGGAAAAAGGATTCCTCCTATAAACACAAGGAGAATAAAATGGCAACCTTTTATAATCAGGCAAGACTAACACTTGGCGAAACTGTAATCAACTCTAACCAGACAGAGGGCGAGATTCTTTCTCAAGTAAGGCTTTGCAAAACAGCGGTAAGCACCAATTACGGTCCCGGTGACAGTATTGTTTACGCCGTCACGCTTGTAAACGACGGCAATACGACTAAAAGCGATGTATCTATTACAGACAATCTTGGAGAATTTTCTCCCGGCGGAGTTACGGTAGTTCCACTCAGCTATGTAAACGGATCGGTAATATATTTCCTTAACGGTGTAGAACAGCCTGCACCCACGGTAACCCCCGGCCCTCCCCTCGTTATTAGCGGATTAGATATTCCGGCAAACGGCAATGCAATTATACTCTACGAGGTCAGGGCCAACGAATATGCACCCCGAGGAGCAAACGCACGAATAACCAACGAGGCCACAGCCACCGGAGATGAGCTCTGCGACGGACTTGCTGATACAGCAGTGATTCCAACCAGAGATGAGCCTATTTTATCCATTGCAAAGGCAATATATCCCGAAACAGTGTCCTGCGGAGAGGAAGTAACCTATACCTTTATTATCCAGAATTTTGGTAACACCGCCGTGGTAGCGACAGACAATCTTATTGTATCGGATAATTTCGCTCCTGCTCTCAATAACATTACCGTAAGGCTTAACGGAACGACTCTTGCCGAAGGCGTTGAATATAGCTATGATGAGGAAACAGGCATTTTCAGCACCTTAGGCGGAGCAATTCCTGTGCCCGCAGCAACATTTGAAAGAGATGCTGTAACCGGCATTGTAAATACGACGCCCGGAGTGGCAACTCTTACCGTTACAGGAACAATTTAACAATTCTGCCTAAAAATAATGCCGTGTTATTTAGAAAAATAACACGGCATATCACTTGAATTGTATTATATATTATCTAAGCTGGGCTTACGCTTTTGAGGCTGAACGCCCTCGGTTACGGTAAACCAGAACTCACATCCGTCGCCCTCGTAGGATTCCACACCTACGGTCTCACCGTGAGCGTCAATTATTGTTTTACAGATATAAAGTCCAAGTCCAACACCTGTCTTATCAAGTCCGCGGCTTTTATCTGTTTTATAAAATCTGTCGAACACAAGCCTTCTATCCTCTTCAGACAAGCTCTGTCCCTGATTGTACACCGCAACCTTGAGCTTTGTATCTGTGATACGGGATATTTTTATTCTGAACTTGCCCTCATCCTTTGCAAATTTTATAGCATTATGACAAAGGTTGTATAGTACCTGATGTATTGCATCCTTATCAGCATGTGCATACATTCCGTCGTACTCGGCATCGAACTCAACGTCAAGTCGCTTATCCTCTATTTTTTGCTCAAATGAAATTAGAATAATTCTCGCAACCTCGGCAATATCAAAATCTGTATAATTGAACTTTCGCTCACCCGACTCAAGCCTTGAAACGTCAAGTAGCTGTGATACCAAACGAGATAATCTATGAACCTCTGCAGAAATTATACCGAGGTAATACTCATGCTTTTCAGGAGGGATTGCACCGGAATTTATACCGTCAATAAATCCGGAGATGGTTGTCATCGGTGTACGCAGATCGTGAGAAATATTTGCAAGGAAGGAGTTACGCATTTTTTCAAGGCTCTCAAGCGAATCAGCCATGTTGTTAAATGCGAGGCCTAGCTCAGAAACCTCGTCGTTTCTATTGCTTACACTTACCCTTACAGAGAAATCTCCCTTAGCAAACTTTTTGGCCGCAGCCGTCATTCGCTTCAGAGGACGAACGATTCTGTCGGTAATAAAGTATGCTGCAATTACTGCGGCAAGCATTACGCCGATAGAGCTGTTTATAACCACCCTTCTAGTTATACTTACAAAATTGTTTTCACGGTTTGTAGAAGCAAGTGTCATGACGTAGCACTCTACCCCGCCATCATTACCAACAGCCTTCGCATAGACCATATATTGGTCCTCAAGAGATCCACCTACATGTCCGTTATATATAAATTTCTCGCCATCATCGTCTGTCCGTCGCTCAAACACACTAAGATCAACTACACCGAATCCCTCGGTGATGTTTATTGCAAGCTTAGAATCAACACCGTCTGCATGGGCCGTAGAGAGAAGAATTTTACCGTTGGCATCAGTAATCAAAACCTCATAATCCGAATTAAGATTTACCATCGGCTCAATAACCTCGGCAATTTCAAGCACCTCATCCTCAACCTTGTTTATTCCTCCGGACTTAATGAGCTCAACTATAATAGTGCTCTCCTTATTTAATCGTTGCTCTGTATCGCTGAAGGCATAGTTTCGCACCAGAGATGTAATAATGCTCGACAAAATAAGAAAGCTTATCAAAATAATAATCGCTATTGCAGTAAGATATTTTGCAAATAAGGTTTTAAACACCATTTTTTCTCCTGTATCCTATTATTAATTGTATTTTAACATATTTTATCACAGATTGTCAAACAATTTTACACTTTTGGATTGACTAAATATTAATTTTATGTTAAAATGTATGATGAAATTTTATTGTCAGCAAAAAGGAGTATATAAAATGACTGTTACAAGATTTGCGCCCAGCCCTACCGGTTACATGCACATCGGTAATCTGAGAACCGCGCTTTATTCTTATCTTATCGGTAAACACGACGGTGGTAAGTTCATCCTTAGAATAGAGGACACCGACCAGCAACGCTTTGTTGAGGGTGCTACCGACGTTATCAAATCCACACTTAACACAACAGGCCTTCTCTGGGATGAGGGTCCCGATGTTGGCGGTGACCACGGTCCCTACGTTCAGTCCGAGCGTAAGGAAATCTATATGGAGTATGCAAAAAAGCTTGTTGAAATGGGCCACGCATACTACTGCTTCTGCACTAAAGAGCGCCTTGAGAAGCTTCATGAGGAGGATGCACTCGGCGGATATGACAGACACTGCCGTAACCTTTCTAAAGAAGAGGTTGAGGCAAACCTTGCCGCAGGTATTCCCTTTGTTATCAGACAGAAGATGCCTACCGAGGGTGTTACAAGCTATCACGACGAGGTGTTTGGTGATATCTCTATGAACAACGAGGAGCTTCAGGATCAGATACTTATGAAGGCGGACGGTTATCCCACCTACAACTTCTGCCACGTTATCGACGACCACCTTATGGGCGTTACTCACGTTGTAAGAGGCTCTGAATATCTTACCTCTACTCCCAAGTATGTTCTTCTCTACGATGCGTACGGCTGGGAGAGACCTACCTACGTTCATCTTCCCCTCCTTATGGGTAAGGATGCTGAGGGTAACATTTCAAAGCTTTCTAAGCGTCACGGCGCCGTTTCCTTCCAAGATCTTGTTGCCGACGGTTACCTTCCCGAGGCTATTATCAACTACATTTCGCTTCTTGGCTGGTGTCCTAAAGGCGGCGAGCAGGAGTTCTTCACTCTCGACGAGCTCAAGGAGGCCTTCACCATTGAGGGCGTTTCCAAGTCCCCCTCTGTATTTGACTTTGAAAAGCTGCTTTGGTTCAACGGCGAGTATATTCACAAGCTTGACGATGCGAGGTTTGCAGAGCTGATTGAGAGATTTATCAAGACAGATATCCCTGCAAGCATTAACAAGACAAAAATGCTCGGTCTTCTTAAAACTAGAATTGCAAAGCTCTCTGAAATAGACGAAAGAATGGCATTCTTTATGCAGCTTCCCGAATACGAGAAAGAGCTCTTCCTTAACAAGAAAAACAAGATTGCTGAGTTTGAAATTGTAAAGACCGTTCTTACCGAGGCAAAGTCTATTCTTGCTGACGTTAACAGCTTTGACAACGACACACTCTTTGCAGCTCTTATGCCCATCGCAGAAAAGCTGCAGATCAAGACAGGAACCCTTATGTGGTGCGTACGTATCGCAGTTTCAGGAATGGCTGCGACTCCCGGCGGCGCAACCGAGATCATGGAGGTTATCGGCAAGGAAGAAAGCCTTGCTCGAATTGAGGTTGCACTTAACAAGCTCGGTTAATACTTTTAGTAATAATTCAGGCGAGTCCGTTTGGACTCGCCTGTTTTTTATTGATGCAGATTGGGATCCTGCTTCCAGTATATAGGATCATCAAATGTTCCTGTATGATATCCCTTAACCAGACGAACCATCATAGAATTAAGGAGCTCGACGGTAACATTGGGAATATCCGGATCGTGATGAGCACCTCCGATTCCGGAATCATCGGTGACGAAAATAAATGTACCACCGGTGTATATAGCCGCCTCACGCATAGTATATTCAGTAACCTCGGCAGCACCGCTGCAAATTATGGGACAAATACGTATACCCTTTTCTGCCGCAATTTTTGTTGCGCTTACAAGCTTTTCTTTGTTCTCCGTCTTTTCATGCGCGGGAGCGTCAAGAACGTGGAAAATGATTTTAGTAGTCACGCCGGTGCTCCACTGCTTGTTTACGGCAATATTCAATGCCTCATCAACAGCCTCGGGATAGTCACCGCCACCGCTGGCCCCCTGGGCATTCAGCGCAGACTGTTGGGTAGTAAGACCCGACGTGTTCGTTACGTCAGTAAAATCATAGTAATCAAAAGGAACCTTGTCATCGGTATCACGGTAAAACAGCATTGCAAGCTTGATTACAGTATCACCGTCATTTTCCACAATACGGTTAACAACGTCAGCAAGCTCCGCCTTAAGAAATCCTATCTCATCTCCCATAGATCCGGTGACGTCAACAACCAGCATAATCTCTATTATGTTAAGCTTGTCATAGGCTGAAGCAATTTCTACCGATATGGAACGCTCGTCGGACGTAAAGCCTGCTGTAACGGTGTCGCTGCCGCTTGTAACAGAAACTGTACCGCTCAGAGCATCAGGAAACAGATATGCATTGCCCTGTGCGTCTGTTACAGCCTTATAGAGAGGCTCGCCCTGCTCGTCATAAGCAACGACCTCGGCGCCCGCCACGGGATTTTCATCATTGCTTACATACACCTTAACACGTTTTTGAGAATTATATCCCCATGAATTATCCGGGTTGGTATAATCATGAAGCTTTCCCTTCTCATCGCCATCTTGCGAGAAGAGATCTAACCACATTTGATAATAATCATTATCATTCCATGCTCCCGCAGTTATCATTCCGGAGGGCAACTTAAGGTTTTCATCGGGCTTAACGGCTTCTGTGCTGTCATCAGACTCGGCGTCATCAGACACACCGCCTTCAGCACCATCCTCAGTAGGTGCACTATCGGGAGTCAGAGGACTACCATCGCCTGCTCCGCTATCTCCCTTACCGGAGGAGGTTGAACCGTTCAAGCTGGGACCTCCGCCAAGGAATCCGCCGAAATCTCCGCCACTTGGATCCGAATCAGTAAAACCACTTGCCGAGCATGAAATCATGCCGGCCATCATTGACAAAACAACAAGCAAAAGCATTAACTTTGTTAACTGTTTCATTTTTCTGCCTCCTAAGTGCTTTTTTCTTTAGTATAAATTATATGTATTATTTTGTCAATACGCAATTATATTAAATATTATTAAAACCGCCACGGAGAACCGTGGCGGTAATGTATTAATCAAGCTCTTTTATACCCATGTATAGCTCATAGTATCGTCCCTTCTGATTAAGAAGGTCATCGTGGTCACCACGCTCTATTATCTCACCCTTCTCAAGCACCATAATCGCATTTGAATTACGCACTGTAGAAAGTCGGTGGGCTATTACAAAGGTAGTTCTATTTTTCATAAGTCTGTCCATACCGCGCTCTATATGGCGCTCGGTACGTGTATCAACAGAGGATGTTGCCTCATCAAGCACAAGTATGGGCGCTTTGGAAAGTGCGGCGCGAGCTATGTTGAGCAGCTGACGCTGTCCCTGCGAAAGATTTGCACCATCTCCCTCAAGCACGGTATCATATCCATGCTCAAGTCGCATTATAAAGCTGTGCGCGCTTGCTGTCTTAGCTGCAGCAATTACTTCCTCGTCTGTTGCATCCAGTCTGCCGTAACGGATATTTTCCATTACCGTACCTGTGAACAGATGAGTATCCTGCAAAACCATAGCAATGTTCTTACGAAGGAAGTCACGCTTATATGATTTCAAAGGGTTACCGTCAATAGTAATGCTTCCTTCATCGATATCGTAGAATCGATTGAGCAGGTTTGTTATAGTGGTCTTTCCTGCACCGGTAGAACCGACAAATGCTATCTTCTGCCCGGGTCTTGCATAAAGAGAAATGTTTTTAAGCACGGTTTTGTCGGGAACATAGCCAAAGCTTACGTTCTCTAAAACTACATGACCCTGGATTTCCTTTTCCATAGCATCCTCAGCATCAGGGGGCTCGGGAATATCATCCATTACGTTAAACACTCGCTCCGCACCTGCAAGTGCCGCAAAGAGTGTGGATACCTGCTGAGAAAGCTGGCTTATGGGCATGGAGAACTGCTTTGAGTAGTTTGCAAATACGGTAAGCGCACCGGGGGTGAAGCCACGTGTTGCAATCAGTATACCGCCAACGCCCAGGGTTACCGCATAAGAAACAAGGCTGATATTATGCATAATCGGGCCTGTTACGCCACCCCAGAACTGAGCCTTTTCCTGCTTGTTACGTAAATCCTCGTTAAGCAGATTCATCTCATCAATGCACTCATCCTCGTGATTAAATACCTTAATGACCTTTTGTCCGCTTATGGTTTCTTCTATATATCCGTTTACTGCTCCGATAGCGGCCTGCTGAGCGCCATAGTATTTAGCGGAATTCTTTGCAATAGTACCGGCGGCAAAGAAGAGCAAAGGAAGGAACAAAACGGTAATCAGCGTCAGCCAGATGTTGGTCGTAAGCATAAACACAAAGGTTCCGACGAGAGAAATAACACCGCTGACAATAGACGTAAGCGAGTTATTAAGCATAACGTCGATGTTATCCACGTCATTAGTAAACCGGCTCATAATTTCGCCCGTAGGATGGGAATCGAAATATTTAACCGGTAGGCGCTGAAGCGCTTTGAAAAGATCGTCTCTGATCTCCTTGATAGAATTGAGCGAAACCGAGAGCATAAGGCGTCCCTGTAAGAAGCTGCCAAAGGCAGCGATGCCGTACACCGTGCCGAGAATGATCAATGCAGCCAGTACGTATACCGTTACCGATGCTGCGGTATTCACCATAAGTGAGGAAATGAATCTAGTTGAAACGAATGCGGAAATAAGCTTATCGGCGGCCTGCTCAAGAACGCTGGGATTAAGAACAGCGTCGGGATTAACCTCAAGGGTGATTCTGTTAATAATAGGTGCGATAAGATATCCTGCACAGAGCGAGCTGACGGTTGTCAGCAGCATACATACAAACACCGATATAAGACGAAGCTTATATTTACCAACGTAGGAAAGGATTCGACCAACAGTCTTACCCATGTTCTTAGGTTTTCCCTTTCCGCTAGGACCTCTTCCTCTTCCGGGACCTCCGCCTCTGAGAGACATACCGTGGGAAACGCTGTTATATTGCTTTTTTAATTCTTCAAGCTTTCTTGCCATGTTATGCCTCCTTTCTGTCCATCTGAGAATAGAATATCTCGCTATATTCTTCGTTAGATTCAAGAAGCTGCTCGTGAGTACCGATACCTGTTATGCATCCGTCATTCATAACGATAATGCTATCAGCGTCCTTAACCGATGAAATACGCTGGGCAATAATAATTTTTGTACAATCAGGCAGATCTGTTGCAAAGGCCTCTCTGATCTGCGCCTCGGTTGCAGTATCAACTGCGCTGGTAGAGTCATCAAGAATGAGGATCTTGGGCTTTTTGATCAAGGCACGAGCAATACAAAGTCTCTGCTTCTGTCCACCCGAAAGATTCATACCACCCTTTTCAAGAACGGTATTATATCCCTCTGCAAAGGTAGATACGAACTTATGCGCGGCAGAGTGCTCGGCTGCTCTGATAACCTCTTCATCGCTTGCATTCTCATCTCCCCAACGAAGATTGTATCCTATTTCGCCGGAAAACAGAAGATTCTTCTGAAGAACCATACCGATTCCGTCACGGAGGTTAACGAGAGAATAATCCTTAACATTTACGCCGTCAACAAGCACCTCTCCCTCGTCAACATCGTAAAGACGCGGAATCATGGACACAAGAGTAGTCTTGCCGCAACCGGTAGATCCTATAATACCAACGGTAGCCCCTGCCGGTATCCTAAGATTTATATTTTCAAGTACCGGCTCCTCACTATGCTTATAATAGCGGAAGGAAACATTCTTAAATTCAATCTCACCGGAGCTTATAATATGTTCTGCCGAAGAATTTGTGTCATTTATATCAATTTCCTCATCAAGCACCTCGCAGATTCTCTTTCCGGATGCAAGGGCCCTTGAAGCAAACATAAAGAGCATAGATACCATCATAAGAGATGAAAGTATTTGAGTAGTATAGGTGATAAATGCAGACAGATCGCCCACAAGCATGTCGCCGTCGAGTACAATTTGATGGCCCGACCATATAACGGCAATGACAGTAATATACATAAAGATATTCATTACCGGACTTGCCCAGATAAGCACCTTAACCGCATTCATAGCGCTGTTTTTAAGATCGCCGTTATCCTCGCCGAACTTGTTGATCTCATAATCCTCACGAACGAAGGATTTAACAACACGCACGTTGGTAACGTTCTCACGAACGGTAGAATTGAGCTTATCCACCTTCTTCTGCAACTTCTCAAATCGGGGGAAACCTATGCCGATAAGAACGAGCAGAACAAGAAGCATAATCGGCATTGTTATAGCTAAAATAACAGAAAGCTCCTTCTTAATACTTACCGCCATGACAATACCGCCGATCAGCATACCGGGAGAACGAAGCGCCATACGAAGAAGCATGTTTACAAAGTTCTGTATCTGAGTTACGTCGTTGGTCATTCTGGTAACCAGCGAGCTGGCGGAGAACTTATCAATATTAGCAAAGGAATACTGCTGAACCTTAGCGTACATATCACGTCTTAAGTCGGTTGCAAAATTAACGGAAGCCTTAGCGCCAAAG
>JAGCLY010000002.1 GCA_017646745.1 Clostridia bacterium | reverse complement strand
GCCCTCATCGGTGATCTCCACCGTCACCTCACGGTTGTCATACAGTCTGACGGATATGTAAATATAGCCTGGCTCATCTGCCACCCTGCCCTTATATGCATGGACGATGCAATTCGTCACTGCCTCGCTGACAGCGCAACGCAGATCTCCCAGCTCCTCTACCGTAGGATTAAGCTCGGCAACAAATGCCGATATCACCGAGCGTGAGACCGCCTCGTTTACGCTTAATGCAGGAAGCTTCAGCTCCAATTCATTTATTTTTCTCTTCATTTTAGTTCTCCCAAAGTTTACTTTACGACCGAAAGGTGGCGCACCCGTTCTATACCCGAAAGGCGGATAAGCTTCATCAGAGTGGGCGAAGCACCAGACACCAGCACCTCGGCGCCAAGCGCAGATGCCTTCTCTACCCTACCAAGTATCAATCCCAGGCCTGAGCTGTCCATAAACTCTACCTTAGTAAAATCAATAACCAGCACCGACGGCCTTGTTTCAAATAGCCGCCTGTCTATTTGCTCACGAATCGACTTGGCGCTGTGATGATCCAGATCCCGCTGAATATGCGCCGTAAGGCAATCCCTTTGCTCTGAAAAAATAACGTCCTTTTGCATTTTGAATCTCCTCTATGCTTTTTGCATTGCCATTCTACCATAAAGGTGATAAAAATAATGTCACTATAGGGCGAGGCAAAATCTTTTTATCAAATAAGCGAAAGCCGTCGGGCAATATTATCCTTCACCTCCTTTTTACGCTGCTTATATATCATCTCGGACAGCACCCAGAGCTCGCTTGCGGCATATCCCACATCATGGCCTATATCATTTATAAAAAACAGGGCGTCACGGCTACCTGCGATCTCTATGGCGGCGTTCATTATCCTGTAATTCAGAAATCGATATTCCATAATAACGTTATACGGCGCACTTCGTCCGGAAATGACCTCTGCCCTGCGCATATAGTCGGCGCAAAGGGCGGTAACAATATTATCTATGCTCTGTGGCATTAATACTTCATCATACATCTTATCTCCTCCAGCTCGGCGGCAAGCAACTCGGCGGCATACTGCAGCCTCTTTAGGTTTTCAAGTGCCTCCGACGCCTCAGCAACGGTTGCTTCCAGCTCGGGAATCCATTTTTCCGGCGACTGCTCTGCCCATGTAGGAATCATCTCAATAAGAATGTTATGTACAGAAAGCATTTCCTCGTTCTCCCTTATCCTGGCGCAGATGCTTATCATATCACGGTGGACCTCTGCCGGTGTGCGGTAAAGTCTGGGGGGTATACCCTCTGTGGTGTTCATACAAGAATACATTTTTTCTCCTTTCTTTGTCACTTACAATGTGATTTAGTCGAGTGCAACAACGGGTTTGTTGCTCAATGCGTGACAATCATAGCATAGCGTTTGTAACTTGTCAAGTGACATTTTTGAGATTTTTTCAAAAAATCTATTGCATATTACGTGACAATATGTTATAATGAGGCAGAATATGTCGAAGGAGAAAAAGCGAGGCAGAATTTTGCGCATTTTTAATGCCAAAAACGCCTCTCAACAGGCATAAAATCCGCTCTGCAGAGCATAATTATCTATTTTACGAAAGAGGTGCAGACAATGCTATCCACAAAGCTTAGAGCCTTGAGAAAAGAAAAAGGACTGTCGCTTGAACAGGTGGCCGAGGCAATCGGCACAAGCAGACAGACCGTGCATAGGTATGAAACAGGAGTAATCACTAATATCCCCCATGATAAGATTGAGGCGCTGGCAAGGGCGCTGGGCGCTACACCCGCAAGCCTTATGGGCTGGGAGGAGGACAGCAAAATCGCTACATTAAATAATATTACTACCGGTAGAATAACCGCCGTGTCGGCTAAAAAGCTGCCGGTGCTTGGCAACGTAGCCTGTGGCGAGCCTATATTTGCCACCGAGGAAAGTGACTGCTACGTAAGCGCGGGTGTTGATATCGGCGCAGACTTTTGCCTGACCGCAAGGGGGGATAGCATGATAAATGCCCGTATCTTTGACGGAGATCTGCTGTTCGTAAAGCAGCAGCCTAGTGTTGATGACGGCGAGATTGCCGTTGTGCTTATTGACGACGAGGCCACGGTAAAGCGAGTTTACTTTGACCGCGAAAACGCAATACTCACCCTTATGCCCGAGAACCCCACCTACAAGCCCATGCGCTATATGGGCAGCCAGCTGGACAGAATCCGCATCCTCGGCAAGGTTGTATCGGGGCAATACAAGATTTAACGACAAAAAACAATAAAAAAGGCTGTTTTGCAACCTAAAGTTAGCAAAACAACCTTTTTATTTTTAAAAACAACTATCTTATCTCATTAAGTATTTCTTCCTTATAATAAGCAAATTTCTCGGAAATCATGCTGTCAAGATCGGTGTATTTGGTGATAAGACAGGCACGCATAAGATATGACAGCTGTTGGCGCAGATAATATGAGCCCTGGAATGCAGGGGTGGAAATAAAACTGCTGCTGTCCATATTATGGAAAAGATTCAGCACAAGAGCCCTGTTATCGGTGGAAGTAGCAAGGAACTGCTGATAACGGGTATTATCCAAAACCGAGGTGGTGACAGGCATATAACCATTAAGAATGGCTATTTCTGTCTGAAACTCGACATCTGTAGTAAGAAATTTCATAAACAGCCATGCCGCAGCGTTGGACTGATCATCAACATCCATCATACATATGGACGATCCCTGAGATATATATTTAGGGTTTTCAGTATCAAACCGAGGGACAGGAGCGACACCGACCTCAAAGCTACCCTTGGTCGGTCCATAATAAGCCGCGCTGGCCGATGATCCTATTGCCATATAACAGCCACCATAGTTGAAAATATCCGACGCATAACTGCCGATCAACTCAAGAGTTGTAAAATATCCGCTGTCATACCAGTTGCGCAGCATCTTGACAAAATGCATATTAACGCTGTTGTCAAAAAGAATATTGCCATTGACATTGCTGATGGGAGATCGAAGCTGATACGCCATGGTGATGAAAAGATTGGACTCGGAATCGAATACCAGAGGCATGGACTCGGGATAAACCGACTTGATATATTCGCACAAAACCTCCATCTCATCCCACGTAGCAGGAACAGCGAGACCATTCTGCTCAAAGAAGGTCTTGTTATAATACATAACCTCGGTGGACTTGAAGAAAGGAAGCGAATAGGTGGTTCCCTGCACGTCATAGCACTGTCCCTCGGCAAAGAAGGACGAGATAAAGCTGCTGCGCTCCTCGTCGGAATAGCCCATCTGTATTGGGTCTCCGTTGCCGTTTGTCGACATATCATACGAGTTTATATAACCGTCCAGAGGTAATAAAGCACCTGCCATTTTATAGCTTGCAATATGGTCAGGGTATGATATAGCCAGGTTAGGCTTTTGGCCTACCATTAATTCCGTTAAAATCCTATAGTGCAGATCATCAGATGATCCATATGAGCTATGATCAATAGTAATATTGGGATAAATTTCGTTAAATCTTTCGATGGCTGCATCAAGAATTTCACGCTGAGAGGAGTTCATATAGTGATAGAAGGTCACGGTAACAGGCTCTCCGTTGTAGGAGATGACATTATCGATATTGCCTGTGTTACCCGATCCGCTACCTCCGGTAGAGTTGCCATTATTATCTTCACCTTCATTATCCTTATCGTCATCCTTATCGGACTCGTCATCGTCCTTATTGGACTCGTCATCAGGATCAATATCATTGTCCGCCAAGACTGTAACGATACACTCGGCACTTTCACCGGTGGAAAGATATGCCTCCACAACGGCAGTTCCCTCGGAAACGCCGGTAACACTCCCTTTGCTAACTGCGACAACCGCTGAATCGCTGGTTCTCCAGCGCAGACTGTATTCACCGTCATCGGGAGTGACGGAAGCCGTCAGCTTATGGCTCTCGCCCTCCTTGAGAGTAAGGCTTTTGCTGCTAAGCTCAATCTTGTATTCCGGTTCATCAGACGAATTGTCACATCCGCCAAAAGCACAAACCGCCATACAAATGAGCAAAATCATGCTGATAATTCTTGTTTTCATTTTAGTATCCTTATAGTTATCGGGAGGCATACCGCCTCCCGATGATGTTGTTTAATTGAATAGTCGACGTAAAGGTGTGGTTGCTTACGGCGACCTAAATGCGTCGAGTAGCAACGAAGTATTGCGGAATTTATGCCTCTTAGAATTGATAGAGCAGAAATTTTGCAAGACAAGGCGTAAGGGAGTAAGCGAGGAAAAGACGTAGTTACCTACGGCGACCCGAGCGCATCGACCGACAACGAAGTATTGCGGAATTTATGCCTCTTAGAATTGATAGAGCAGAAATTTTGCAAGACAAGGCGTAAGGGAGTAAGCGAGGAAAAGACGTAGTTACCTACGGCGACCCGAGCGCATCGACCGACAACG